>PGYQ01000027.1 GCA_002839745.1 Candidatus Kuenenbacteria bacterium HGW-Kuenenbacteria-1 | reverse complement strand
TCTAAAGTGCTATTCACAATTGTTGTTCCATTTAAAGTAGCAGTTCCATTTAAGATTGTTGCGCCAGTACCAACAGTAAAAGTATTAGTTCCAGAAACTAAAGTATTGCCATTTAAGGTTGTCGCGCCAGTAACAGTTAAATTATTTTGTAAATAAACTGGTTGATTAAAATCAAAACGATCATTCGTTGCATCCCATTTAATAATTGCATTTGGCGTTGTTGTTCCTCTTTCAAAAGCAAGATTCACGTCTTCTAAATCAGCCGTAGCATTATCAGCATTAATAGTAAATGTTTCATATAAAGAACCTCCGATATTTGAACTGGTCACATTTAAATTTGTAATATAAGCCGTATCCCAAAAATGAGTAGCGTCACCTAAACTATAAACTCCACCCGGCAAAATATTATCATTAACAGTTAAAGTAGATCCATTTATAATTATGGCGTCTTCCCCATCCCCTAAATTAACAGCTCCTTTGGCATCTAAAAACCCATTTGTTGTTAATGTTTTAGGAATTGTCGCCGATCCAATTGCTACTGGTCCATAAAAATTACTTACTGCCGTAGTTCCACTTGTTGGTCCAATATCTATTTTAGAATTTGCTCCATTTAAAATTAAATCACCTGTTCCTTTTAAGGTGTCCAAAGAAGCCAACCAAATAGATCCAGAATCAGCATCTAATGTTAAATTATAATCTCCTGTTCCTGTAGTATCAAAAGTTTTTATCGTTAAATTTGCATTATTATTTGTAATGTTTCCAGTAGAGCTTATGTTAAGACTTGGAGAGGTAAGTCTAAAATAACCATCAGCTCCAGTGTCAATGGTTACATCGTCATTGCCAGATCCATCTCCTAAATTAGTTGTTCCATTTACTCTTAAATTACCATTTGTATCAATATTGCCATTATCAGAAATGGTTACACCTGTAGAACCATAACCTCCACCAATTTGAGTAGTTCCTAATAATTTAGTAGTAAGTACAACCTCTAAATTATCATCTGTTTTTAAAGTATCAGAAGATGAACGATAAAGATTTGTATCAGTTCCAAAAAGAATTGGATAAGTACTGCTTGAATCAGTAAGGATTATTTGTCCTCTAATCGTTGTTGTATCTGAATTACTATCTCCTAAATATGTAGAACTACCAACTCGAAGATCTCCATCCATTACTAATTTGCCAGTAGTGTCAACTGTAAATTTTTCATCTGAATTGACTAATAAATTTAAAAGATTGGCCGTGTTAATGCCAGTTGTTGTTGAAGTATCAATTACTCTTAAAAGATCCCCAGATAAATTATTTGTTCCTCCTGTGATATTTCTTGTAATTGAAAATTCATTTTCTCCATAAGGCGCTAATGCTGTTAAAACTTTATCATAAGTAACCAATTCTTGAAGTACATTAGCATTAATGTCTAAGGCGTTCTCAATTGTTGTTTTGCCAGTCAAAGTAGATGTCCCATCAATTATTAAATTACCATTAGCTGAAATATTACCTGTGTCAGTAATAGTTGTTCCTGTTGAGCTATAACCACCGCCAATTTGAGTAATACCGCTAACAGCCAATGTTCCAGTAATTCCAGTATTACCAGTTAAACCAATTGTCCCAGCTGAGGTAATATTAACATTACCTGAGGTCAAAGTTGAAAGAGCTAAATCGCCAGAAAAGGCTGAGACATTGGAATTGCCAGTGCCATCAATTGAA
>PGYQ01000026.1 GCA_002839745.1 Candidatus Kuenenbacteria bacterium HGW-Kuenenbacteria-1 | reverse complement strand
TTTTTTAAATATTTTAAAATTAATTTTCTAAAATTTTTCAAAAAATTAAAATCAATTTCATTTGGAACAATAAGCGACCCACCAAGAGAAATAATAATTATTTCTTTTTTCATAAAAATTTAAAATAGGCAAAATTTGTAAGACAAATTTTGCACTCGGAATATTTTGTCATTCCCATCCTTGATGAAACTCGAGGGCAAACTCCAAAGGGAATCCAGATGAGACTGTCATCCTCGCGAACGCGGGGATCCAGATTTAATTAACTTATGAAACCTGGATTCCCGTTGTCACGGGAATGACAGAAAGAGAATAATCATTCACTTTCCGACACAATAAATTTCACATAACTCATTTTATACAATTTTTATACTTAAAATATAGCAAAAAAAATAAAAAAAGTCAAATCTAAAATTTTTCAATTTCTCCTGTAAATATTCCTGAATCTCTTAATAATCAAAAAATCTAACTTATTCAACTCATTATATATTTCTTCATCTCCTAATTCCTTAATAAAATGAATGTTTAATAAATCTTTTTGTTTTTCTTGTTTCGCTATTTTCCAATTATTTAAAATATTTGCCTTACTTATGATTTTTCTAATTTCTTTTTGTTTTACTAAATTCAAAACTTCATTGATATCAACATCTAATTTTTTCATAATCATAGTAAAATCATAATAATCTCTGTATCTCGCGCGATCATTCATAGCTCTAATTTTCTCGGCTGTAATCTCTTTAATATCCATAACACGAACTTTTGTTTTTACGCCATAAACATTTTTATAATCTAACTCAAGTGGAGGCAACACTACATTTTGAAAAAAATCAATTTCAATCTTAAGCGAATTAGCCATATTTAATGGACCAATGTATTGTAATTTTTCAATTTTAATAGTTGCGTCAGAAACATAATCCTTTTTTATTTTAAGAAAATCATAATTGATAAAAATATTTTTTACTTCATCTAAAAAAATTTTAATTGAGTTGCTTGAAAAATCTAAATCTTCAGAAAATCTTAATTGAGGCAAATAAACATGATATAACGCTGTTCCGCCCTTAAAAATTAATTTGTCTTTTAACGGCGAATTAAAAATAATTTGAGAAACCAACGCTAAAAAATAATCTTTTTCAGCAATAGCTAACGGGTATTTTAAATTTTTACAATTTATTAAATTTAATTGATCTTTTGTTATCAATCCTTTAAAAAAGTTAAACATATTTATTTATAATTTTTAAAATATTTATCAATATAAATTCTCCATTTAGCATTAAAAATATTACTCTTGGAAGTCATAAAACTATGATTTCTATTTTTTTTAACTAATTCATATAATTTTTCAGAATTTATTCCGACCAAATCAAATATTATTCCCAAAGTTCGCTTTACGCTTATTGAGCAATTTTGGCTTAGTTTAATTAGTTGATTGCTGTCAAATTCGTCTTTATAATTTTTTAATTTTTCAATAATCAAATCTATATTATTCACTGTTCTTTTATAAACTAAAAAATCTATAATTATTTTTTCTTTTGTGGCTATCTTTATCAAACGACCATCTATATTAAATTCTTTGAAGCCAAAAAATAATCCTTTTTTGGTTTTAATGTATTTAAAAGTCCAATCAGCAAATTTTTTATTATATGTTTTTTTAATTCCAACAGAAGCAATAACTCTTAAATATTGATCAAATAATCCATAGTGTTGTAAACCAGCTTCAAATGAAACATAAGAATTTGCATTAATAATTTGGGCGATTGTAAGTTGATTAAGTTCAATTACCCCTCGACTAGCAATACTGGAAATAGCAAATACGCCCTTTTTAATCTTTATCAACCAGCCCTTTTTAACTAATTTAGAAACAAAATTTTTTACTTCTTGATTACTTCTTTCTTTTTTAAATTCATTATAAATCATAATAAAATCAACAACATTGCCATGTCGCGCGATTAGTTTTTCAATTATTTCTAATTCTTTGCTGGTTAGTGTTGTGGTGTATAATTTGTCCATATGGTAATATAAAATTTATTACTTTCTGTACTGATTATACACTAAATAATAAACCTGTCAATTTTCAATAAAACAAAAAAAATAGACCTGAGTCTATTTTTTTAGAAAAACAAAAACAAAATTGATTCTTAATTTGTTTATGCAATGTGGCTAGAATTTTTTATTTTTTTTATAAGAAATTTAGCACCACGACGGATTGTCTCTATTTTCCCGCGAATTTTTAAGATATTCTTCTTCTGTAATAGTTTCTGATCTTTCTTTTTCAATAAGTTCAATACTACGAGGATTATCTTTAAATTCTTGAAATGCTCGCGAACGCGGGGATCCAGATTTAATTAACTTATGAAACCTGGATTCCCGTTGTCACGGGAATGACAGAAAGAGAATAATCATTCACTTTCCGATACAATAAATTTCACATAACTCACTTTTACACAATTTTTATACTTAAAATATAGCAAAAAAAACAAAAAAGTCAAATCTAAAATTTCTCAATCACTGTTCCTTTGAATTTTTTTTTGGCTAAAAAATTATCTACATTTTGAATATCAGCTCCCTTTAAAACAATTACTTTTAATTTTAGTTTTTCTGCTAATTTTGAAGCAATTGGATCAAATGGTAAATTTGCTCCGGGATTCCATTTATCTCCGACAATTTTTCTAAAATCATGCCAATTTATT
>PGYQ01000025.1 GCA_002839745.1 Candidatus Kuenenbacteria bacterium HGW-Kuenenbacteria-1 | reverse complement strand
ATGTTCATAAATATTCACCGAGGCTTAAAATCAAAACGAAGAATAAAAGTGATCAAAGAATTACTAAAATAAAAAGCACCCAAAATGTCTATTAACCCTAATTTTATAAATTTTAAATGATTCGAAGACTCTATACAAGCTTTAGATTTTAATATTTTTATAATTTTATGAAGCCATTTTTTAACGCCATTGCTGTTTTAATTGGAACAATTATTGGAGCAGGGATTTTTAGTCTTCCTTATGTAATCGCTAAAATCGGTTTTATTCCAGGACTTTTATATTTAATCGGATTTGGGCTAATTATTCTTCTTTTAAATCTTTGCTATGGCGAAATTATTTTAAGAACAAAAAAAAATCATCAATTACCCGGTTATGCTAAAATGTATCTGGGCAAATGGGGAGAAATAACAGCAATTTTTGCTTCTGGTATCGGATTTTATGGAACATTGCTTGTTTATCTTATTATGGCTGGTGATTTTTTATATTTAATTTTAGAAAATTTTTTTACCCTATCTATTTTTGATTATCGTTTAATCTTTTTTGTTTGCACAACAATAGCAATTTTTTTTGGAAAAAAAGCCATCCCAAAAATAGAATCTTTATTAATTATTTTTTTAATTACAATTATTTTAATAATTTCTATTTTGGGTATTCCACAAATAAAATTTGAAAATTTAATACCTATTGATTTAACTAATTTTTTCCTTCCTTTTGGAGTAATTCTTTTTGCTTTAAGTGGACTTTCAGCAATTCCTATTATGGAAGTAGTTTTGGAAAAAGAAAAATTTTTATTAAAAAAAACAATTATTATTGGCAGTTTAATCCCCCTGGTTTTATATATTTTGTTTGGTTTAATTGGAGTTGGCGTGGCTGGTAAAACAATTTCAGAAAATGCCCTTATTAGTTTGGGAGATGTTTTGGGAAATAAAATATTATTTTTAGGTTCTATTTTTGGATTTTTTGCAATCTTCTCTTCTTTTTTAAATATTGGACTGGCATTAAAACAAATTTATCATTATGATTTTAATTTTAGTAAAATCATTTCAACAATATTGGTTTGTTTTATTCCTTTAATTATTTTTTTGGCTGGCTGGACTAATTTTATTAAAATTATTAGTATCACTGGTTTGCTTATTGGTGGAATAAATGGAATATTAATTATTTTAATTTATTGGCAAGCAAAAAAGAAAGGAGACGACACACCCGTATACTCTATGAATATCCCATATTTTTTTACTTATTTTATTATTGCTATTTTTTCATTGGGAATTCTTTATCAAATTTGGGATTTAATTGCAGGAAAATTATAAATTCAGTTTTCTGTCATCCCGACCGAGGCTTCCGAGTATAGGGATCCCTTTTTTATTGTTTAAGTCCGCTAGCTGGCGGATCCGCTTCGCTCTCAGAATCACTTCGGTCGAAATGACAAATATTCATATGAAAAAATCAAAAATTTTTCTTTTTATCTGTCTATCTTTTATTGCCGGCATTTTTATTAGTCCGTGGACAAAAATACCTTCCGCTATTTTGAAAGGTATTTTTATTTTTGGAATTTTTTGGATTATTTTTTTATGGCAACGAAAAGATAAAAAAATTTGTAAACACGAATGCCATTCGCTTAATAAAAATAAAATACTTAATAAAATAATAATTTTTGGTTTTTGTTTTTTATCTTTAATTTTTGGAATTTTTTATTTTCAAAAAAGTTTTTCAAAACAATATGCTTTACAAATTTACAATGACACAAAAGAAGAAATAATTTTAAAAGGAATTATTGTGGGCGATTTGGGAAATAAAAAAAATTCTAAAAAAATTATTTTTGAGGTTTATGAAAATTCAAAAGAAAAAATTTTAATTTATTTGCCGACTAAATTAAATTATCAATACGGCGATGAATTAGAAATTAAAACAAAATTAACAACTCCATTTGAATCTGATGATTTTTCTTATAAAAATTACTTAAATAGATATAATATCCATTCGATCGCTTATTATCCCAAAATAAAACTTTTGGCTCAAAATAAAGGAAATTTTATTCAACAAAATTTATTTTTTATAAAAAATAAATTTAAAGAAAAAATTATGGCTATTTTGCCTGCACCAGAATCTTCTTTTTTAACTGGACTTTTAATTGGAACTCAAGAAGACATTCCTTCTCAATTAATAAATTCTTTTAATGTCACAGGAACAACACATTTAATCGCACTTTCAGGCTACAATATTACCATTATTGGCATTCTTTTAATGAATTTATTTTACGCTTTATATTTTTCTAGATCATTCAGTTTTTGGTTAACGATTATTATGATTATCTTTTTCGTAATTTTAACTGGTGCCGAAGCCTCAGTTGTTCGAGCAGCGATTATGGGAATTTTAATTTTATTATCAAAAAAAATTGGCCGATTGAAAAATATTACCAATGCCGTGGTTTTTACCGCTTGTTTAATGCTTTTATTTAATCCTAAAATTTTACATTATGATATTGGTTTTCAATTGTCTTTTTTAGCAACCTTGGGAATTATTTATGTCTCACCTATTTTATTTAAAATGGGATTTTATAAAATCCCCAATGACTTGGAATTTAGAGAATCTCTTTTAATGACTATTTCAGCTCAAATTATGACCTTCCCAATTATTATTTATAATTTTGGACAATTATCTTTAATTGCTCCAGTCGTCAATGTTTTGGTTTTACCTGTTGTTCCATATTCTATGCTTTATGGTTTTATCGCAACTTTATTGGGGTTTTTTGAATTAACATTAGCTAAAATTGTTGGATTTTTTGCTTGGATATTTTTAGCTTATGAAATTAAAACAATCAAACTTTTTTCAGAAATTCCTTTTGCTTCCGTAAAAATAGAAATCCATTGGCTAATCGTATTTTGGCTTTATGGTTTGATTATTTTATGGATTTGGAAAAATCAAAAAACTTAAAAAATTATGAATTTACTATAGGTCAATATAGTACTCATAGAAATTTATAAAATTTTAAATAAATTCCATGTATTGTTTGACAACTGATAATCCTTTTCCGATTAAAAA
>PGYQ01000024.1 GCA_002839745.1 Candidatus Kuenenbacteria bacterium HGW-Kuenenbacteria-1 | reverse complement strand
TGACATTTTATTTATTAAATTAAAATTATTAAAAAACCCCTTATACTATATCACAAAAGTGCCAAAATCAAGCACCCAAAATGTCTATTAACCCTAAAATTATAATCCAAAATGTCATTTTAGTCTAATTTTTTAAATTGACAAAAAGGCCAAAATATGGCATATATTTTATATGGAAATACATATAAAAAAGAATTTATATGAAATAAAACAATTTGTTATTTTTGTTATTTTTTTAAGCATTGTAATTTTTATTGTCGCTACTTTGGGACATTTTATTAATAATATAGAAATTATTTTATTTTTTCTTACTACTTTTTTAGTTCTTATTTCTTTTTCTCAATTTTTTAAAGGAGTCAAATTTTTTTTTAAAGATAAAACAGCAAATATTGACACATTAACTGAAATAGCTATTTTAATTACCTATTTTTATAGTGTTATAGCTGTTTTTTTTATTGCTAACGGAAAAATTTATTTTAGCACAACAGCTTTAATTATTTTATTCATGACTTTGTTAAAATATATAAAATCTAAAATAAAAATAAAAAAAGAAAAAACAATTAAAAAATTAGAAAATATTATTTCTGAAAAAGTTAGAGTGATAAAAGGGGATCAAGAAATATTTATTTCTAGAATTTCTGTAAAAAATACTGATACAATAGTTGTTTATCCAGATGAAATAATTCCAGTTGATGGTATTGTTGTAGGGGGGGTTTCAAGTGTAGACGAGTCTTTAATGAGCGGAGGAAGTTTGCCAAAAGAAAAAGAATGTGATGACATAGTGGTTAGTGGAACAATTAATAAATATGGAACATTAAGAATTAGACCTATGAGAGCAGGAGATGATTCCACTCTTTTTCAAATTATAAATTTAATTAAAAAATCCATAAGAGAACGGCCAAATTTTCAAAGCTTTGAAAGTCGAATTTCTGTATATATTTTGCCAGTGGTATTAATAACTTCTTTATTGAGTTTTCTTTTGTGGTTTTTTTCAGCAGAAAAATCATTTTTATTTTCTTTTATTATTTCAATGTCTGTTTTAATTTTAATTTGTCCTCCGGCTTTGGGTTTTGCGGCGCAACTTCCTTTTGCTTTTAGTTCTCGTTTGATAAAAAAAAGAGGAATCCTTATTAAAGATAAAAGGATAATAGAGACGCTTAATAAATTAAATGTAATTGTTTTTACAAAAACAGGAGTGGTAACATTTGGTAAACCAAGAGTAACAGAAATAATTCCAAATTTTAATTTGTTAAAACCATATTCAGAAAAGAAAATTTTACAAATTGTTGCCAGTTTAGAGCAAAAATCAAAATGGCCATTAGCTCAAACAATTCTTTCTTTGGCTAAAAATGAAAATGTTAATTTTTTAGAATGCAAAGAATTTAAAGGCAGGCAAGGTTTTGGCGTGGAAGGGGTTGTTGACAATAAAAAAGCTTTTTTAGGAAATCAGATGTTAATGGAAGAATATAAATTTGATTATTCAAATTTTAATAAAAAAATAGAAGAATTAGAAATGAGAACAAGAACAGTTTTAATCGCTGCTTATGATAATGAAGTAATTGGCTTAATTGGTATTTGTGATGTTTTAAAAGAGAAAGCCAAGGAAGCGGTAGAAAATTTAAAAGATATGAATCAACAAGTAATTTTAATTTCTGGAGATACATATAGAACAACAAGGGCGGCCGCCGCCGCTTTAAATATAGAAGAAATTTTGGCTCAAGTTTTACCGAACGAAAAAGAAGATAAAGTAAAAAAAATTCAAATGAGTAAAAAAATAGTGGCTTTAATTGGAAATGGGATTGGTGATGCTCCGGCTTTGGCTCAGGCTGATGTGGGAATTGTTTTAGGGAAAAGCTCAAAAATAGAAGAAGAAACAGCAGACATTATTTTGCTTAACGATAATTTAATGGAAATTCCTTGGGTGATAAAAATTTCTAAAAAGATTTTAAAAAAGGCAAGACAAAATATATTTTTAGCGCTTTTTTGCAGTATTTTATGTTTGCCAATAGCGACTGGTTTTTTTTATTCTTCAGCAGGAATTCTTTTAACGCCGTTTATTGTAAATTTTTCAATACTTTTAGGAATGTTTTTAATAACAGCAAATTCGTGTTTATTATTTTTTGACAAAGAATTAACAGAGGGAATTTAAACATACAAATATATTTTTATTTTTTTAAAAAATATGGTAAAATTAATAAAATTGTTAATTAACAATATGGTAAAACAAAATAATAATAAGGGTTTTGGTTTAATTGAATTATTGGTTGTTATTGCTATTATCGCTTTATTATCTACTATCGCCATTGTTTCTTTAAATGGCGCTAAAGAAAAAGCTAGAGATGCAAAAAGAATTGCTGATACAAAACAAATAAGAACGGCTTTAGATATGTATTTTAATGAAAAAGAACTTTTCCCAATAATAACAGAAATTATTACTTTAGGGGGAGGAGATGCTGTTTGCTTGGATAAAAATGGATTTGCAATATCATGCGAAGAGCCGATTTATATGAAACCAATTTATCCTGCGCCTTTTCCGCCATTAAATAATAAATATACTTATATTTCTACTAATAGCGGTAATGATTATCAATTGTCTTTTACTTTAGAAAAACCAAATATAAATTTGGGCGTAGGAATTAATTGTATAGCCACAAAAGACAAAGTTGAATGTAAAGAATAAAATTTGAATTAATTTACTATTTAAAATTTAAAATTTCTTTATGTTTTGGCTTAATTTATTACATATTTATCAACCACCTCAACAAAAGGAAGAAATTATTAAAAAAATAACATTAGAAAGTTATTCTAAAATTTTAAATATTTTAAAAAAACATCCAAAAGAAAAAATTACTTTAAATATTAATGGCTCTTTAACTGAACAATTTGCTCAATATGGATTTAAAAATATTATTGATGATATTAAAAAATTAGCTGAAAAAGGACAAATTGAATTAGTCGCAAGCGCCAAATATCATCTTATTCTTCCTCTTGTCCCAGAACAAGAAATTATTCGTCAAATAAAATTAAATAATGAAACTAATAAAAAATATTTTGGGGAAATTTATCAACCAAAGGGATTTTTTATTCCTGAATTAGCTTATAGTTTTAAAGTGGCTAAAATTTTGAAAAAATTAGGTTATCAATGGATTGTTTTGGATGAAATAGCGCACAAAGAAAAAAAAACGCAAGATGAAAATAATTTTTATCAAATAAAAGGATTAAATAATTTTTATGTTTTTTTTAGAAATCGAAAAATTAGTAATTTATTTTTTACTGGTGAAATAAAAAATTCCAAAGATTTTTTTAAAATTTTATCTGTTAAAAGGCAAATAAAAAATAATGCTTTAATTACTGCTTTGGATGGAGAAAATTTAGGGCATCATCAGCTTAAAATGGCTGAAATTTGGCAAGAAATTTTAAATTCAAAAAAATTACAAACAATGACCTATTCTGAATATTTGGCTATGAATTCAATGAAAAACATAAAAGAGGTTGAACCTCAAGAATGTAGTTGGGCTTCAAAAGAATCAGAATTAAAAAAAGGAGTCCCTTTTGCTTATTGGAATAATCCAAATAATAAAATTCATCAATTACAATGGAAATTGACAAAATTGGCTATTAAAATTGTTTTTCAATTAAAACAAAAATATTCTGATACTTTAAAATATCAAAACATTAGAAAAGAATTAGATCAATCTTTATTTAGTTGTCAGTATTGGTGGGCGACCATGGATCCAAATTGGAGTCCCAGAATGATTAAAAAAGGAGCTGAAAAATTATTAAAAGTAATTGAGTTGGCTTATGATGCACAATTTGTAAATTTAGATTTTTTTCAAAAAGCAGAAAATCTATATAATAAAATTATTTTTACAACAAAAGAAACTCAAAAAAATTCAAAATTTAAAATTTAAAATAGTACTATATAGTACTCATAGTATATAATGGTTAAATATATTTATCAAAATATATTGCATTAATTTTTTAACTATTAAACTCTATGAGTAAAAAA
>PGYQ01000023.1 GCA_002839745.1 Candidatus Kuenenbacteria bacterium HGW-Kuenenbacteria-1 | reverse complement strand
TTTTATTTTACTTCCTTTTAATAAAACCTTAGCCATTTTTGTTGTCATTCTCTCGTCTTTAAAATTTATTGGAATTTTTAAAAAATCATTTACTTTTTTGGCAAATAATTTAATTTCCATTATTATTTCTTGATTATTATCTGTTAATTGACTTGGTTCGCCAATAATAATTTGTTTTACATCTTCTTCTTTGCAAATTTTTTTTAGTTCTTCAAATAAATTTTTTTCTCCCTTATTTTTTATAGTTTTATAAGGAAGAGCTATTTTCAATTGTTCATCAGCCAAAGCTAAACCAATTTTACTTTTGCCATAATCAAAGCCTAAAATTTTTCCCATATTTTATTTTTTATTAGTAATCTGTTGTACAAGATTTAAAAAATTTGAGACAATAGAAGAAAAATCAATTCCTTTTATTGCAGAATTACCGGAAAATTTAGAAAAATTAGGCATAGAAAAAGATAAATTTATTAATTCTTGTGGCAATAAAGGAATTAAAAAAGAAACAAAAGATATTAATGGATTAACAAGTTTTGAAGTAACGAGAAGTTGATCAAAGGTGGGGCAAATAGAATATTTAGTCAAGACGAATAAAATTATTCCCAACCAAATGTTTGCTTCTATTAATCCAAAAACAGCGCCACCTAAACGATTAATCGTTTTAATAAAAGGTAATTTTGTAATTAAATTTGAATTTTTTGCTATCAATGAAAAAATAAATCCAATTAAACGATCTATTAAAAGAAAAATAATTGCAAAACAAATTACTCGAGCCAAATTAATGTTTCCTAAAAAAACGAATTCTATATACAAAGCCAAAGAGTTATAAAAAAGTCCGCCAACAATTACCCCGACAATTGTTCCTATAACAGCGCCAAACATATGGATTATACCCATTCTTAATCCAAAAATAATAAAGAAAAAAATAATACAAAGCAAAATAATATCTAAGGTATTCATATTTTTTAAAATTATTAGCCAAAGGCCAATATTTTTAGCCGAGGCAAAAATAAAAAATTTATAATTCTAATTTTACATTTTTTTAAAAAAATGTAAAATTAGAATTAACATTCTAAGGTCGAGGATGTTAATTTTAATTTAATTATTGTTTTCTTTTAAAGAAGAACAATATTTAACTAATATTAATTTATGAAAATAATTCCTTTAAATGATCGAGTGGTTGTAAAACCCATTCAAAAAAATGAAACAACTAAATCTGGTATTATTTTACCTGAAACAGTGGATAAAGAAAAGCCAGAAGAAGGAGAAGTAGTTGCTGTTGGTTCAGGAAAACTTTTAGATAATGGGCAAAGAGCGTTAATGGAAGTCAAAATTGGAGATCGAGTTTTATTTACTAAATATAGTCCTAATGAAATAAAAATTGATGACCAAGAATTATTAGTTATTAATGAAAGTGATATCATGGCGATTATTGAATAGTTTAAAGTTTAAAATTATTTTATTTACCCGGCTTTAGCCGATTATTTTATGAAAATACTTTTGCTTCAAGATATAAAAAATTTAGGGAAAAAGGGGGATATAAAAGAAGTAGCTAATGGCTATGCTACAAATTTTTTATTTCCTCAAAAAATAGCAACAATAGCAACAGCAATAGAAATTAAAAAAATAGAAATTAAAATCCAAAAACAAGAAAAAAATCAAGAAAAAGAAATTCAAAAAGCCAAAGAATTAAAGAAAAAAATACAAGAAATAGAAATTGAAATTAAGGCTAAAGCCAATGAGAAAGGAGTGCTTTTTGCTTCTTTAGAAAAAGAAGAAATAGCCAAGGTTTTATCAAAAAAAATTAATCAAGAAATTAAATCTAATCAAATAATTTTAGAAAAACCAATTAAAGAAATTGGAAAATATAAGGTTAATGTTAAGCTTTGCGAAAATGTTGAAGCAGATGTAGTGGTACAAGTTAAAGAAGAATAAAAGTTAAATGTAAAATCAAAATTTAAATTTTAAATTTTTTATGAAGTATATTTTTATCACTGGAGGGGTTTGTTCTGGATTAGGCAAAGGGATTGCCGCGGCTTCAACAGGAATGCTTTTAAAAGCTTGCGGATATAAAGTTTGTATTTTAAAATTAGACCCTTATTTAAATGTTGATCCAGGAACTATGAGCCCATATCAACATGGTGAAGTTTTTGTTACTAATGATGGAGTTGAAACAGATTTAGATTTAGGACATTATGAAAGATTTATTGATGAAAATTTAAGCAAATTAAGCAATGTTACTGCCGGACAAATTTACAAAGAAATTATTAATAAAGAGAGAGAAGGTGAATATTTAGGGAAAACAATTCAAATAATTCCTCATGTAACAGGAGCTATTAAAAATTGTATTAAAAAAACAGCTCAAGAAAGTCGAGCTGATTTTTTAATTATAGAAATTGGTGGAACAGTGGGAGATATTGAAGGAGAATCTTTTTTAGAAGCAGCTCGACAATGGCATCAAGAGAATGGAGGTAAAAATGTGCTTTTTATTCATTTAACATTACTTCCATATTTAAAAACTTCTGAAGAATTAAAAACAAAACCCACTCAAGCGAGTGTTCGCGAATTACAACGTCAAGGAATTCATCCGGATATTATTTTAGCTCGTTCCGATTATCCAATTAAAAAAGAATTGATTGAAAAAATTTCTCTTTTTTGTAATATTCTACCGGAAGAACTTATTCCAGCATTGACAGTTGAAAATATTTACGAAGTGCCTTTAAATTTTCAAAAATATTCTTTAATAAAAATTATCTCAAAGAGTTTAGATTTAGAAAATAAAATTCCTAAATTAGATAATTGGGAAAAATTAATAAAAAAAATTAAAAACAAAAATAAAAAAAACTTAAAAATAGGAATAATAGGAAAATATACTGAACATGAAGATGCTTATATTAGTGTAAAAGAAGCATTAAAATCAGCCGGTTATGCCAATAATGTTAATATTAAAATTGAATCTATTGCTGCGGAAAATTTAGAAAAACAAAACAAAAAAGAATGGGATAAATTAAAAACCATACATGGGCTTGTTGTCCCAGGTGGATTTGGTTCAAGAGGAATTGAAGGAAAAATTAAAGCAGTAAAATATGCTCGAGAAAATAAAATTCCTTATTTGGGATTATGTATGGGTATGCAAATTGCGGCAATTGAATTTGCTCGCAATGTTTTAAAAATAGAAGATGCTAATTCTGCTGAGGTTAATTTACAAACAAAAAATCCAGTTATTTATATTATGCCCGAGCAAATTAAAAAAATGGAAAACAAAGATTATGGCGCTAGCATGCGTTTAGGCGCATATCCTTGCGTTTTAAATAAAGATTCTTTAGCTTATAAAGCATATAAACAAAAAGAAATTTCGGAAAGACATCGACATAGATATGAATTTAATAATAAATATCGAGAAATTTTAGAAAAAGCTGGTTTAAAAATTACAGGAACTTCTCCTGATGGAAAGTTGGTAGAAATAGTTGAATTAAAAGATCATCCTTGGTTTGTTGGAGTTCAATTTCATCCAGAATTTAAATCTCGTCCCTTAAGATCTCATCCCTTATTTAGAGATTTTATAAAAGCAGTTAAAATGGTTTGTAATAAGTAGTTTATAGAAAATTTAAAATAAAATTAATAAAAATTAATTATACATTTTTATCTGCCAACAACAATTTTATATTATTTAATAATTAAAAGCGCGAGCAGAGCGAGCGCTTAAAAGAAGTATTTAAATTTATGGGGTAGATGAGAGCCTCTGCTCTCATCTTTTTTTGGTTGGAGCAGAGGCTCCAACCTACCCAAATCTTTTGGTTAGAACACCCCAACCGTGGGCTGATCCGTGGTCCAAGAAATAAAATATGAATACAAAAAATAAAAAGGTTTTTTTTAGCTAATTTTAGCTAATAGTCCATAGACTGTTCTATGGACTAAGAAATAAAATAAAGAAGAAGAAAAAAAGAAAAGAAAAGGAAACAAAAAATCCCCCGAGATAAACCCGAGGGATTTTTGTCTTTTAAATAATACCTTTATCGCATTATT
>PGYQ01000022.1 GCA_002839745.1 Candidatus Kuenenbacteria bacterium HGW-Kuenenbacteria-1 | reverse complement strand
TTGAATCAAAAACATATATAGAAAAATTTAGATTAGTGGCTAATGATTTAACTTTAGTTGAAGGACAAGGAGTAGTAACAATTTCTATTAATGTTGAAGGGATTCCTCAATTAATAGACGAAATAAATAAATTTTCAAAAGAAGCATGTATTTTTGATCCAAATAATTTAATTTCTGATTCTGATTTTACAAATTATAATTCAATGACTGTTGAAGAAATTCAAAGTTTTTTAGAACAAAATAAAAGTTATTTAGCAAATTATATTATTCCTACAGAAGAAGATGTTCCCTTTTGTTTTAAAGGCGGAAAAGATTCTTTAAAAATTTCTCAAAAAAATATTGGGAAAAAAGTTTCAGAATTAATTTATTTAGAAGCTCAAGAACATCAGATTAATCCGCAAGTTCTTTTAGTTACTCTTCAAAAAGAATCAAGCGTGATTACTTTAGAAAATATGCCAAATAAGTGGCGCCATACTTGGCTTTTGGGTTATGGTTATAATGAAAGTATGGCAGCTTGTACATATAGTTTAAATAAAGCAAAATCTCAGGCAGAATTAGGTGGAGTTGGCAATCAAATTACTTATGCTTTTTGGCAGTTTCAACAAAATTTTATTAAAGGAATAGGTCCGCAAATAAATGGAATTACTTCAAAGGTTGGCGATAAAATCATTCTTTCTAATACAAATAAAGAGCCATTAGAAGTTTTTCTTTCAAACAAAGCAACAGCTTGTCTTTATCGTTATACGCCACATGTTTATAATGGAAATTATAATTTTTGGAAATTTTATCAAAATTGGTTTGTAAAAAATTCAAAAATAGAAACAATTAGTGTGGATAAAATAAATTAAAATATTGTTTTTTAACTATTTATGTGGTACGCTAATTACATTAAAATTAAAAATTTGAAATGCAAAATAATAATTTAAAATTAAAAATTATTTCTTTTTTAAAACAAAAAAAAGTAATTGCTGGAGTTTTTGCAGGTTTTGGTGTTTTAATACTTTTTTTAGGATTTACGCAAATTAAAAACAGAATTTATAAGCCATTTGATTATTTAAATAAAAACAATCAGACAAATAATAATTTGTCTTTGCAAAAAGAAAATGTAAATATAGAAGATTTAAAAAATAAGGATACTGATAAGGATGGGATTTCAGATTATGATGAAGCATATGTTTATTTTACTTCGCCTTATTTAAAAGATTCTGATTCTGATGGTATTTTAGATAAAGTTGAAATTGAAGCAAAGACAGATCCTAATTGTTCTTCAGGTAAAATTTGCGACAAAACAGGAATTTTTCAAACTCCTCAAATACAGGAAGAGACAGAAAATAATAAGAACATATTGCAAGTTGATAATACGGAATTATCAATAGAAGAAATTAAACAATTTTTATTAAAAAATGGAATTTCTCAGGAAGAATTAAACAAAGCAGATAATAAAACAATTAGAGATGTTTATAATGAAACAGTAAAAACCACAGGTATTAATCCGTTGGAAAAAAGCAATAATTTGCCTTTACAATCTGAAATTCCAATAAATAATTTAAATGAAATACCTAATTTGGGTAGTCAACCAATGGATTTACAAAATATGTCTGTTGATCAAATGAGGGAATTTTTATTACAATCAGGAATAAATGAAACGGAATTAAAACAGATTGATAATGAAACCTTAAAAACATTATTTCAAAAAGCAGTTAGCGAAGCAGGGAATGAGTAAATAATTAATTTTCAATGATCAATTTTCAATGCGTAGGGATAGTAATTGCATTCCTACAAAAAAATATGTCAAAACAAAAAAACAAAAACTTTAAATACAAAAAAATTATTACAATGATAGTTTTTTTTGTTTTTCTTTTTTCTTTGATTACGCCAATGCTTTTAGTTCCCCAGCCAGCTCAGGCAGGTCTTAATGCTACTATTACAGATCTTCCTAGAATAATTATGGATTTTTTTCAAAAGATGTATAAAAAAACCAGTGCTTTTCTTTATAATCAAGGATTAGAAAAATATACAAACAAAATAGCTTATGATGCGGCAATTGCTCTTTCCTCAGGAAAGAGTGGACAAAAAACTGATTTTATAACAAATCCAAAAGAGTATTATAAAAGAATAGGTGATGGCGCAGCAGGGGATTTTTTAAATAATTTAGCCACAGGAAAAATGGGTGGCGTCTGTAATGTTACTAAGGGTGGTAAACCACTTTTTAGAGCTCCTTCTGAAGACGAAAAAAATAATGCATCAGAAGATTTTGTTTTTTGTACAAAAGAGACAGAAGCTACAGTATGTCCAACAGTAGGCGTCCCAAGAGTATGTAAATATAAGCCAAGTCTTTGCAAAACAGATACAGATTGTCCTGATTATAAAAATTGGACAGGAATTTCTCCAATGGAAGCTGCTATGCAGGGTCTAAAAGACCCTGTACCAATGAAACAATATGGAAAAAACGGAGTTGAATATACAGTAGAAGATGAGTGTCTTGCTGGAAAAGGAAAGTGTTTAGTTCCGAGGATTGATCTTTGCGAAACTGATTTAAAATTAAGAGCCCAAATTATCGGTGGAATTAAAGGAGCGGCTTTTGAAGAAGTTCAACCCGAATGTCCGCTTTCTAAAATAAGTAAACATTATAAAGAATTAAAAAGTCGGACAAAATTAGAAGATTGGGTGGATTATCAATCATATTTTAACCCCAATGCTAATGATATTGGCGTTCAATTATCCTTAATGACTAAAATGTATGACAAAGAAGCAGGTGCAGTAATAGAAGAAGAAAAAACAATTGATAATGGAATATTTTCTACAAAAAGTCTTATTAGTAAAAAAATAAAAACACCTGCTTGGATAAAAAAATCATGGTTAGGTAAGGTATTTACAAAAGGCGCTGATGAAAAAAAACAAACAGGTAACATATTGGCTGATGCGTTTGGAGTTTTTGCTAAAACATATGCTTCAAATTTTTTAAAAATATTAATGGAAAAAGGATTTAGTAATGATGATAATCCAGATTTAAGTGATCATGGCGCGACAGGTAGTACAACAAGTATCAAAGCAGCAGAAAAAATTTATTCTTCAATTTTTACTCCCCAAATTATTTCTGGTGGAAATTATGATGTTTTATCAAATTATTTAAGCTGTCCAGATGATTTGAATTTTGCCCAAGTAGATAATTGTGTAATACCTCAAACAATGGGAACGATATTACAAAATAATGAAAAAATAAGTTTTCAAGATGCAATTGATGCTCAAGATAAATATCCTTGGATTAATTTTCCAGTTGGTAAGAATAAAAATGGAAGAATTTTAGGCAAGGGTGATCAGGATGAAGGATTTAGTTTGGCAAATATTAAAAAAATGCGCTTGGCGCGGATTGTTCCAGTGGGGTTAGAAATAGCCGCGCAAAAATTAGTAGATAATACAAATATTTCTAGCAAGAGCCTAAAAGAAATTGTGCAAGGGTTTAATGGACCAGAAGGTAGTAATTTTTATCATTTAGTTGATCCAAATTGGATTTTAAAGTCCCCACAACATCAATGTGGCGCTAAGGTATTCGGATCAATTTTAGAAGCACCTCAATCAACCCAAAGAGGTTCAATTTGTGTAGATGCAAAAAGTTGTTTAAAAGAAAATGCTGATGGTACTTGCGCAGGCGCGTGGGGATATTGCGTCAGAGAAAAAAACATTTGGCGATTTGACGGAGATGAATGTCCAGAACGTTTTAATAATTGTCAAACTTTTCAAAAAGAAACACAGGCACAGGTTTCTTATTTAAAAAAGACATTAGATACAGTTGGTTGTGATAGTAGTAATGCCGGCTGTTTGTGGTATTCAAAAGCATATATTGAAGGTAAAGAGTTGTGTAATAAAACAAAAATAGCAACAGGTGATACGGTGTTTAATAAATGTATTAAAGATAATAGTCTTTTATCAGCAAAGAGAATATATTTTAATAAAAATGTTCAAACTTGTAATGCTAAAGATGATGGTTGTCATGAATTTATTCAATTAACTGATATAAAAAACGAAGAATATCCTTTAATAATAACAGCGCAAAATGTTTTTAATGAAGTTCATAAAGTTGGCAACACGGATGATAATTATTTTAATTATGCAAAGGAAAATAAAATTTATTTAAATAAAAATAGAATGCAATGCGATGAAGCAAACGTTGGTTGCGAAAAATATACGCCAACCAATAAAGAACCGTGGATTCCAGGAATTGCAAAAACTGAAAATGTTTGTCCTAAAGAATGTGTGGGATATAAATCTTATCATCAATTAGCAACAAATTTTGAAAACTCAGTTTTTCCTGTTGATTTAATTCCAAATGGAAAACAATGTTCAATTAGCGAAGCAGGTTGCGAAGAATTTACTAATTTAGATGAATTGGCTAAAGGAGGAGAAAGCAAGGAATATTACACTTCTTTAAGACAATGCGTAAAACCAGAAAGTACTTGCGGTGTTTTTTATACTTATTTTGGATCAGATACACAGGGATTTCAAATAAAAACTTATAATTTACAAAAAGATGGAAATGTGCCAAAAACTACTGATAATATTGGAGCAGAGGATTGTAATTCTGAAGAAGACGCAATGAATCATCCAGAATGTAAACAATTTTATGATGAGCTAGGGAATATTTCTTATAAGCTTTATAAAAAAACAATTTCCTGTTCTGATGATTGTCATCCTTTACGAAAATCTGGAGTTACTAGTATGAGCGAGTGTATTAATAAGGGTGGAGTTTGGGATGGAAATAAAAAACAATGTATTTATATGGCTATTCCAAGCGAAGGACAAACTTGTTCCGCTGGAAATATGGGATGTCGCGCTTATAGAGGAATACAAGGTGATAATTTTAGAATCGTTTTGCAAGACAATTTTGAAGATAAAGATTCTAAAGGATGGGTAAATGCCTCAATTACAAGTGAAGCAGAAGCGATTAGTGGAAATTCTATAAAATCTGAAGGTACTGGTGCTTTGGCTAATTTAATTAAATCTAGCGTAGGGGTAATGTCAGATTCATTAATTCAAAATAAATCTTATGAAATTTCTTTCTGGGCAAAATCAGGCACAGAAACTAAACAAGATGTTTCAGTAAATTTTAATAATGGAACGTCTGAAAAAATATTTTTTGGAATACAATCTGTTTCAATGGAATGGAATAAATATTCTTTTGGACCAGTTTTATTTAATCGTGAAGTGTCTGAAAATGAAATATTAGAAATTGTTGGCAATGTTTTTGTTGATAATATTTCTTTAAAAGAAATCAATGACATTTATTTAATAAAAAATTCTTGGGAGGTCCCTGCTTCTTGCGCTGGAGAAAATGGATCTGGATCAATGTTAAATTGCGCTGAATATCAAAATAGAAATGGTGCTTTTAATTATTTAAAGGGTTTTTCTTCTCTTTGTAAAGAAGAACTGATTGGATGTCAGGCATTAATTGATACTCAAAATTCCACTTTTCCTTATGCTTCTGTGGAAATAAAAGGAAAGACAACTGCTTCAGATGTAATGGCTTATTTTGTAAATAATCCGCAAAATTATTGCGCTTCTCAAGAAAAAGGTTGCGAGGCTTTGGGTTTACCAGAACTTAATGCTAGTAATGGTGTTAAAGAAGATAAGGAAGGAAATGGAATTTGGCGAGATGTTTATTTAAAAAATGATCCTGATTTTTATACAACAACTCTTTGTAATAGCAATGAAACATCTTGTCAGGAATATAAATATGGAGAAAATAATGCTTCAATTCTTTATTTTAAAGATCCAGGCGATAAGGTGTGTGAATATAAATTAGTCACAGGCGAAACAGAATATGGTTGGTATCAAAAAGGAACTGAATCTGGCAAACCAAATTGCGAATGTGAATTGAAAAAAATTTCGGAACAATCAGAACCTAAATGGTATCAAAGAGGAACTAAAAATGAATATCTGAACTGTAAAAAAAATGGAGATATTATTAGCGGTTGGGTTGGAATGTGCCCAAAAGAACAGTCCAGCTGTACGGAATTTATTGATCCATTAGACAATCAATCGTTTTATTATTTAAATAATAACAAGATTGATCGAACTTCGCCAAATGGATTAGTGAGTAAAAAAGAAGGGAAAATTTTATTCAATGATACCTCAAAAAAAGAATTAATTTATAACGCAACAGCAACTTATGAATTAGAAAAAGAGAATAAAAAGGCTGTTTCGCCAGTTGTATGTGAGAAAGGATCACAATCGTGCACAGCTAATACAATTATTAAGGTTGATCGTGATCGTGTTTGCGGACAATGGTTATCCTGTAAAAATAGTACAGAAATATTTAATGAGGGAAAGAAAAAAAATATTTGTGATGAAAATGGGTTATGTAAAAAATTTGCAGATGATACTACTTCTGGTTGCGATGAAATTATACAAAAAGAAATATTTCTTGGGAGGGTTTGGATTATAGTGGTTATTCAATTGCTAGCCAATATCCAATTTATACCTTGACGCAAAAAGATAATTCAACAAAAGATTTATCTGATTGGAGATTGATTTATAAAGCTGGTATAGTAGCAAATGGAATATCTAAATCCTGTCGCGCTTATCCGGAAGCGACTGCGCCTTTTTCAAAAAATATCGTTGAGCAGGATGGATTTCAAAGCGCCAGTGTTTGTGGCGAGGATGGTAATAATTGCGAGTGTAGTTATACAAAAATGGAAACAACAAATTATAGTACATCATATTTTAGACCTAATACAACAACAATAACCGGTTTATGTACTGAAGGAAGCGCTAAAATAATAGGAACATCATGTAGTTCTAATAAAGATTGTTGTGATACAAAGGATACAGACTGTAAAACTGACAATAAAGGTCAATGTTCGGCTATTAAAAAAATGAATCAATATTTGGGTTGGAAGGGTTATTGTTTAGAAAACGACAGGGATACTTTGATTAATAAAACAACAGGTGAGACAGCTTGTTTAACCTGGTTTCCAGTTGATTTAGTAAATGGAGAAACAAGCGCAGATTTAGATTTTCCAGGAGCAGGATTCGATGCCTCTGGATTGGGATTTGGCTCTGGCCCTTATTATTGTTTAGAAAAAGAAGGAAGTTTTGAATATAGAACAACAGGTTACGGTACGGACAAGAATGGACTTTGGGGTGCAGGATGTGGTGGTAAAGGTTGCCCCAATAATAATAATGGATATATACAATATTGTCATAAACGTCATACAGATTGGGGAGCTGTTCGTGTGGATTGGAGTTGTACTCCGACAAATGGGGATGGTTGTTATGATAAAATTACTAATAAAAAAGTAACAGGTATAAATAATGCAACTGATTGTAATGCATTTAAAATGTGTAGCAAGGCGGTTACTATGTCAAAATTAAATACTGGAAATATTAATGAAAATAAAGCATGGACAGATAGATTTTGGCAAGCGAAAAATAAACCTTTAATTAAATATAGTTATAATAATTTATATACTTATAATAGTTTATGCGAACCATTTGGCGCTTTACCTGCTAGCTCAACTATGTCAACTAATCCTATTTATCTTATGAAAACAGGGAAAATTTGTGGGATAGTAGAAGGTAGTGGGTTACAAGGAGTTAATGATTATGTAGATAAGAATATAGACCTTAAAAATATTTTTGCTAAATCAATGGGAATTTATAATTGGACAAATGGGCATGAAGCATATACAAATAAAGTTTGTGAAAATGACAGAGATTTTTTTTGTAAAGGAGATGGTGATTGTTTAATAAAAGGAGCATGTAAGGCAAATACTTGTAGCAATGGTTTAGGTATATTAGATACAACAAAAGATAGCACAAGCTGTAGACCTAATTTTGATAATTTAAATTGTTTAGAGAAAGTTAGTTGTAATAATAATGAGTGCAATGACAAAAATATTCTATGCAATAGTAATGCAATGTGTTCTTCTGGAATTTGTAGCGGGTTAGGTATTGGAACTCCACCTGCAATTTCGGGATTTTGTAGCATTAAAAGTTGTAATCCTAATACAGATTGTAAAAATATAGATTCTTTAAAAGAGTGTAAAAATGAAAAAAATGAAAGAATACAAGTAATAAAAAATAATGAAAAATGTGAGGAGGATGAGAAAGAAGGAGAGATTATTTTAGATGGACAATGTAGAATAGAAAAATATTGTATAAATGGAATAAAAATGGGTGAAGAATGTGCTGATGATTTAGGATGTACAATAAATAGAGGAAAATGTGTTGAAAGTACAGTTGAAGCGGTGCTAGCTTCTTATAAAGAAGGAAATGAATCTTGGGATGTGGCGGAAACTATAAGAGGAGCGGATTCAGTAAATTCTGCGCCGAAAATTCAAGCAGTAAAAGTGAATGATTCATGTGATATTGCAAAAAATTGGTGTCCAGGAGGTGATCAGAATAAATTTACAGTTAATAATCAAACATCTAAAACAATAGCAATAGCGGGCGAAAAGGGTTTTTCCGCAGTGGTAAAATTTTATGCATGGGCAGATAAAGATCAAATGCCAATCAGAGAGATTATTATAGATTGGGGCGATAATTCTACTAAAACCATAACATCGGCGAAAATTAAAAATCATAAAGAAAAATGTGGTCTATCAATAGATTTTGGAGATCAACCGCAAGCTTGCATTGAGACATATTTTCAATATAGCCATATTTATACAACAACAGGAACACATACGATTAAAGTAAGTGTAAAAGATAATTGGGGATGGTGTACAAATGGAAAATATGCTGGCGATACAAAATGTCTAGGAGATTCATTTATTTCTGGTCCAACAATTACGATTCAATAATTGTACGAATTAAACGGGGTTCAACCCCTACGGTTGGGATGTTCTAACCAAAAGATTTGGGTAGGTTGGAGCCTCTGCTCCAACCAAAAAATGAGAGCAGAGGCTCTTATCTACCCCATAAATTTATTAATTTTTTATGTTTCTAAAAAAACACAAATTCATATTTTTCTTTATCTTGCCAATTTTTCTTTTGTGTGGTGTTTTTTTTGTAGTTCCCAATTCAGTTAATGCAGCGGATCCTATAGGATGGATAACAGGTGTAGTAGGAAATATTTTAATAGCGCCAGTATCTTGGATAATATATGCAATAGTTAAACTTTTAGCCAATGTTTTAATTGTTATTATTCAAATATTAATCGCTGTTAGCTTATATAATGGTTTTATTGATGCTCCAGCAGTAACCGAGGGCTGGGTAATTATTAGGGATTTGGCAAATATGTTTTTTGTTATTGTTCTTTTAATTATTGCCATTAGCACAATTTTAGGACTTGAAAGTTATAATTATAAAAAATTATTGCCAAAATTATTATTAATGGCTATTTTGATCAATTTTAGCAAAATGATTTGCGGACTTTTAATTGATGTGAGCCAGGTAGTGACAATGACTTTTGTTGATGGTTATAAAAATGCGGCAGCTGGAAATTTGGCTACTGCTTTTGGATTAGATCAATTATTAAGTTATGGTTGGAAAACAGAAGCAGCAAAAAATGCAGAAACAGGTTTATTAGAAATAATGGGAGCGCTTATTTTAGCGTTAGTTTTATTAATTGTGGCTATTTCTGTAACTGTGGGAACAATTTTAATTTTTTTAATTAGAATTATAATGTTGTGGTTTCTTGTGGTGCTTTCTCCAATCGCTTATCTTTGTTCCGCTTTTCCTGGTGGATCAAAATATTCTGGGCAGTGGTGGACAGAATTTACAAAATATTTAATTATTGGACCGGCAATGGCTTTCTTTTTATGGTTATCTTTAACAGTAATGTCAACAGCTGATGTGGCAACAACTCAAGGCTTTAGAACTATTGAAACAAAAGAGAAGTCTCAAATAATTGAAAAAGAAGATTCGTTTTTAGGGGTATCAGATAATCTTTCAGGCACAATTTCATCTATCAGTAGTTCAAGTCATCTTTTAAGTTATATTATTGCTATTGGAATGTTATGTGGTTCAATGATGATGGCTTCGCAAATTGGTGTTGCTGGCGCTGGCATGGCAATGAAAGTCGCTAAAAGTGTTGGCATTGGTGGATCAAAATTGGCTTATAAGGGAACATTGGGTTGGGCAGGCAAAAAGATGTATGCTGGCGAACTTCCTTTTGGTATTGGAAAAGGAGTTTTATTAAATCCAATGGAACTTATGAAACGATGGGGCGAGGGTAGAAAAGGAATAGCAGAGGAACGAATGCGAAAGGGAGATGTTGAGGCTGGAAAAAATATGGGAAAAGGTGGATGGGGAGGAGCTTTAACAGGTATGGGCGCTGAGGGTTATTATAAAAATTATACAGGATGGAGTGGATTTCAAAAAACTTTTCTCACAGGTGGTGCGCTTCGTGTGGGAAGATGGGATAGCAGAGAAGAACAAAGAAAGTTAAAAAGAGATGAGGTAACAGAAGAAGATAAGATAAGCGGAGAAGTAACAAGTGGTCCTAATGATAAGGAAAAAGAAAAATATGCAAATGATAATAATATAGTTTTAGATTCAACTTGTACAGCTATAAATCCAGAAGACAAAGTGAAAATGGCAGAATTTGAAAAAGAATGGAAAGTTAAAAAAGCAAAACAATGGGATAATGGTCCATTAGAAGATGATATTGAAAATCATATTGATGGAATAAATATTACGCGCGTTAGCCAAGGGCAAAAAAAATTAAAAGGTGAAGATTTAAAAAACGAAAAAGAAACATTTATTAAAGATTGGAAAAACAAAAATAAAGATACTTATCTTGGGGCTGGAGCTGATGCAAAAAAAGTTAGCGATGGTTTTGAAAAAATAGGTAAAATAAATAAAAAACAAGATAATATTACTCCAGACACAGTGGAAGACAAAATAAAAGAAAAAAGTCTTGTTTCTACAATAAAAGACAAACACAAAGACTTTACTGTTCCACAACTTACCAGAGCTTTTAAAAATGCTTTAGAAGCAAAAGATGAATTAAAAATGAAGGCTATTTTAGCT
Organism: Candidatus Kuenenbacteria bacterium HGW-Kuenenbacteria-1; assembly: GCA_002839745.1. Taxonomy (NCBI): domain Bacteria; phylum Candidatus Kueneniibacteriota; species Candidatus Kuenenbacteria bacterium HGW-Kuenenbacteria-1. Next base: position 10,883 of record PGYQ01000022.1, on the reverse strand, counting down.
TTAATTGCTGAAAAAGAAGGACTCGATGATTTATTAAGAACACAAGGCAGAAGTGAAGATACAGAAGGATATAAGGGATTTATGAAAGAAATAACAGGTAAGGGCAAGTTGAATATGGATACACAAGAAGCTTTGGGGCTTCAAGCTGAAATTGGCGCGATCGCTGGCAGACAAGGACAAGTACAATTTGATAAAACAGTTAGTGTAAACAAGAAGAGTGGTGAATATAAAGAAAGAGATAAAAATGAAATTGATTTAGCTCGATACAATGAAATAAGAGCATCAAAAAGTGGAAGAGAAATATTTCAAAAAATACCAAAACTTATTACAGAAAAAACTGGCGAAATAACTGATCCTGGTAAATTATTAATTCAGGATGGTTTTCAATCTATAAAAGATCTTGTTGGTAGAGGAGAATTAAGTCCTGAATTAATAAAATTATTTAATACTGGCGGTAAAAATGGTAGTATGGAAAATATGTTAAAAAAACTTTGGAAAAATGAAAATAATAATGAAGTTGATACTTTAATTGATAAAATACAAAAAACAGAAGCAGGTAAATCTTTAGTAAATAGAGTTGCAAATGCAGAAACAGATGTACAATTTTCGGTTACAAAAACAGAACAAGCAAAAAAAATAGCAGATACAAATAGAACAACAGCAGCACAGGCAAAAAAAATAGCAGATACAGATGTAACAACAGCAACAACAGCAACAATACAAGCAACAGCAGCAAAAACTGCGCAACAAAAAGTAGTAATAGCAAAGGAAACAATAGAAACAACAGCAAAAAATAAAGAAGAAAGTAAAAGAGAGACTTTGGAACAAAAACAACAAGATCAACAAGAACAGCAATTAAAAATAACAACAGCAACAACAGGAGCAGCAGCAGCAAAAGGAGCAGTACGGGAACAATTATTAAAAGAAGCGGCAAATGCGGCAAAAGAAGTGGCAAAATTGCAACAAGAAATAATAATAGCGCAACAAGCATTAGCAAAAGCAACAATAGATGCAACAAAAGCAACAATAGATGCAACAAAAGAGCAACAAAAATTAGCAACAGCAACACGAGTAGAAACAGCAGCAAAGAAAACAGAATTAACAGCAAACGCAACAGCACAAACTGCGCAACAAACATTAGCAAAAGCAATAGCAGACCAAGGAATAGCAGATACAGCCTTACAAGATGCACAAAAGGCACAGAAATAAAAAAAATAAATAAAATTATGTAGGGGCGATTCTATGTAATCGCCCATAATAAACAGGGCGAAAACGTGGTTTCGCCCCTACGATCGGGAAATTCCGTAAACAGGGCGAAAACGTGGTTTCGCCCCTACGATCGGGAAATTCCGTAGGCCGATTCTATGTAATCGCCCATAATAAACAGGGCGAAAACGTGGTTTCGCTCCTACAACAGAAATATAATTTAAAAATTTATAATTTAATTTTTATTATGTCTACAATTCAAGAATTATTAGAAGAATTTCATATTGAAAAAACAGAGGTTTGCGAAGAAATGGAAAAAGGAGTCAAGGATTTTGTCAAATTTAATATGACAAAAGAAGCTTTTGATTTCAGTAAAAATTTAACCATTTTGATAAATGGATTTCCTAACTTTAAAGAAAATTATCCTTATTTATTTGAAAGATACCAAGATTTAAACCTTCAAATAAAATGGTTAACTTTATTTTGGCTTTCTGAAAGAGAAATTATTTTTCTTTTTGAAGAAAATTTTGTTAAAGTTTTTGAATTAGAATTTTTTGATATTTGGGAAAAAATTAAATTAAAATTAATTTCTATTTCATTTTGTGAAGATAGAGATGAATTGAAAAAGAAAATTATAGAAGCGCTTTTACGAAATAAAGAAATTTTTACTAGCCAAATACTTGTTCAAGATGATAAAAAATATAAACCATCAATAAGCAATTGGCTTTTAATATATAATAGACTTTTAGGTACTAGTCCTTTGCCTCGTCTCAAAATAGCCCAATTTCTTGTTTCAAATTCCAATGTTAAAAAATTAAAACCATTAGAAAAAGAAAAATTTAGAACCTTAATTAATTTATATGAAAAATTAAAACTTTCTTCCTTAACTTTAGAGGGGTTTGAGGAAGATATTTCTGTTAATGAAGAGGGAAAAATAGGCGTGATAAAGGAAGGTATTTTTTATCCAGAAAATGAAAAAGCAATTTATAGTTATAAAAAAGCAATAAAAGATCTTGAAGATTCAGCAAAGTTTGAAAAAATTTTGCAACCATTAAAACAAAAAAATAATATTGTAGAGGCGTACCCTAGTGTACTCCCAGAAAATTCCGTAGGTACGAATGGCATTCGCCCAATCAAAGAAGAAATTTCAACAAAAGAAAAAATTTTAGCCGGTTATTTTAAAGGGCATTTAGAGCAAAAAGTGATTTATAATTTTGAAAGAGAAATTATTGATGATACAAAAAAAGATTCAGAAAAAATTAAAATTATTTTAAAACAAGCTTTAGTTGTACCTGAAATAGAAAAAGCTATTGCTGCTTTAAAAATTTTGGCTCAAATTAATGAACTTCCAGAATTAGTAAAAGATGAAAAAATCGGTCAAGGATTTATTGTTTTTCTTTCTGAGTTAGGAGAGACAATAACCGTGGATGATCTTAAAAGATTATCAAACTCTATTAAATATACAAATTTATTATTGCAATATATTTTAAAAAATAAATTAGGGTTGAGTGAAAATGATTCAGCAAAAATTGGTGTTCAATTTGCTAATATTTTAAGTGTGTTTAATAGAGATTTTGGGAAAATGGTTTATTTTAACGCTGATAAAGGAGAATTTAGATGGAGTTAATAAAATTTTAAAATTTTTAATGATCGATTTTCAATTTTCAATAAATCAATTTTTTAAAAAATAAACAATAAAAATCGTTTTAAGTATAATCTAATTTAGAAATCTATTATGAAAAAATTAATAACTTCCGAATCTGTTACTGAAGGTCATCCAGATAAAATTTGTGATCAAATCAGTGACGCTATTTATGACGAAATGGTAAAACAAGATCCAGATACACATGCTGGAATTGAATGTTTTTGTACCACTGGTTTGGTTTTGGTTGGTGGAGAAGCCAGAACCAAAGCCTATGTTAATATTGAACAAGTGGTTAGAAAAACATTAAAAGAAATTGGTTATGATAAACAAGAATATGGTTTTTGTTGTGACGATGTAGGCGTAATTGTAACTTTGCACGAACAAAGTCCTGATATTGCTCAAGGAGTTGATGTTGGCAAAGGAGAACATAAAGAGCAAGGCGCTGGAGATCAAGGCTTAATGTGGGGTTATGCTTGTAATGAAACTTTAGAATTAATGCCTTTGCCAATTATTTTAGCTCATAAATTAACAAAAAGATTAGCTGAAGTTAGAAAAAAGAAAATCCTATCTTATTTGCGACCTGATGGTAAAAGTCAAGTAACAATAGAATATGATGGTGACAAAGCTAAACGGATTGAAACAATTGTAATTGCTACTCATCATAATGATAAAATAAAAACGGAAAAATTGAGAGCGGACATTAAAGAAAAAGTTATTAAATTTGTTTTAGGCGATTTATTGGATAAAAAAACTAAAATTTTTATTAATGAAACCGGGCGGTTTGTTATTGGTGGACCGCCAGCTGATACAGGATTAACTGGTCGGAAAATTATTGTTGATACTTATGGTGGAATTGGCGCTCATGGCGGGGGTTGTTTTTCAGGTAAATGTATAACCAAAGTTGATCGTAGTGGCGCTTATATGGCTAGGTATGTGGCAAAAAATATTGTTGCCTCAGGATTAGCTGATAAATGTCAGCTTCAAGTAGCTTATGCGATTGGCATTGCTGAACCGGTTAATATTTATATTCAAACTTTTAATACTAATAAAATTTCAGAAGACAAAATTGTTGAGTTAATAAAAAAACATTTTGATTTTAAACCAAGAGCCATTATAGAACAGCTTAATTTAAAAAGACCAATTTATAAACAAACAGCTTCTTATGGACATTTTGGGAGAAAGGATTTGAATTTACCATGGGAAAAAACAGACAAAGCAGGTATTTTAAGAAAAGAAGGAAACTTAAAAAGTTTAAAAATTTAAAATTATTTTTTCATGTCTATTTTAATAGTTGGATCTTTGGCATATGATTATGTGATGGATTTTCCAGATTCTTTTAAAAATCACATTATGCCTAAACAATTGCATATTTTAAATGTAAGTTTTGCTGTAGATAAAATTGAAAAAAATTTTGGCGGATGTGCTGGAAATATTGCATATAATGTAAAATTATTGGGAGAAGAACCAATAATATTTTCTTCTTTGGGCGCTGATGCTCAAGATTATTTATCTCATTTTAAAAAATATAAAATCAAAAATAAATATATAAATATTTCTAAACAAAAAAACACAGCTAGCGTTTATATAATTACTGATAAAAAAGATAATCAAATTTCTGCTTTTTATAGCGGGGCTTTAAAAGAAACAACAAACAAAAGCATTAATAAAATAAAAGAGAAAATTAAATTAGCCTTAATTTCTCCTACTTATAAAGACAATATGATAAAATATGCTAGAGAATGTTATGAAAATAAGATTTTATTTGTTTTTGATCCGGGTCAACAAATTACTGAATTTAAAAAAAAAGAATTACAAGAAATGATTTCCAAAGCTAAATTTGTGATTGGCAATGATTATGAAATTAAATTAATGCAGAAAAAAACTAAATGGAATATTTCTAAAATGTTAAATAAAACCGAAGTAATTATTATTACTTTAGAAGAAAAAGGTTCAAAGATAATTACTCAAAATGAAACAATAAATATTGATTCTTGTTTGTTAAAAAAAATAGAAGATCCAACTGGTGCTGGCGATGCTTATAGAGCTGGTTTTTTTACTGCTTATATTGAAGGTAAAGATTTAAAAATTTGTGGAAAATATGCTAGTTTAGTCGCTAAATATGCAATAGAAAATTATGGAACTCAAAATCATTTTTTTACACGGAAGGAGATTGATAAAAAGTTAAGTAATGTTAAATTATAAATTTTATGACTCAAACTAAAAATTACAAAATCGCAGATATAAATTTAGCTGAATTCGGACGAAAAGAAATTAACATTGCTGAAAAAGAAATGCCCGGACTTTTAGCTATTCGTAAAAAATATATTAAAAGTAAACCTTTGCAAGGAGCTAAAATAACTGGTTCTTTACATATGACTATTCAAACAGCGGTTTTAATTGAAACCTTAACAGCATTAGGAGCTGAAGTGCGTTGGGCTTCTTGTAATATTTTTTCTACTCAAGATCATGCCGCATCCGCAATTGCCAAAAAAGGAATTCCTGTTTTTGCTTGGAAAGGAGAAAGCTTAAAAGATTATTGGTGGTGTCTTGAGCAAGCTTTAAATTTTGGTGACAATCAAGGCCCAAATTTAATTGTTGATGATGGAGGAGATGCTACTTTAATGATTCATAAAGGAGTAGAAATTGAACAAAATTCAGAACTTTTAAAAAAAGATTATTCAAAACAAGGACAAGATTTTAAAGAATTGATTGATAAATTAAAATTGATTTATCAAAAAAATAAAACCTATTGGCAAACGATAATTAAAAATATTAAAGGAGTTTCCGAAGAAACAACAACTGGTGTTAATCGACTTCATCAAATGTTAAAACAAAATAAACTTTTTTTCCCTGCAATTGATGTGAATAGTTCAGTAACTAAATCTAAATTTGATAATTTATATGGTTGTCGTGAATCTTTAGCTGATGGAATTAAACGAGCCACTGATGTAATGATTGCTGGAAAAGTGGTTGTTGTTTGTGGATATGGTGAAGTGGGTAAGGGTTGCGCTCAAAGCATGAGAGCTTTTGGCGCTCGGGTAATTGTAACTGAGATTGATCCAATTTGCGCTTTACAAGCGGCAATGGAAGGATTTGAAGTGGATATTATAAAAAATATTTTAACAAAAGGAGATATTTATATTACAGCTACTGGTAATTTTGATATTATTACTGCCGAGCATATGAGTAAAATGAAAGATCAAGCAATTGTTTGCAATATTGGGCATTTTGATAATGAAATTCAAGTAGAACAATTAGAAAAAATACCTAAAATAAAAAAACAAAATATTAAACCACAGGTTGATCAATATTTTTTTCCTAATGGTAATTCAATAATTTTATTGGCCGAAGGTCGGTTGGTTAATTTGGGTTGCGCCACAGGACATTCTAGTTTTGTAATGAGTAATTCTTTTTCAAATCAGGTTTTGGCTCAAATTGAATTATGGACTAAAAAATATAAAATTGGCGTTTATTGCTTGCCTAAAAAATTAGATGAGGAAGTGGCAAAATTGCATTTAGAAAAAGTAGGAGCAAAACTTACTAAATTAACCAAAAAACAAGCTGATTATTTAGGCATTTCAATTACTGGTCCATATAAATCAGAGAGTTATAAATACTAAAAAATTTTGAATTTTAATTTCTTAAAAGCTAAAAGCTATTTTATGTTAAATTTAAATGAAATAGAAAATTTAAAAGATCCAGAAGTTTTTAGAAAAACAGAAAAAATTGTTCAAGAGATAATTATTAATAAACAAATTAAAGAAGCTTTAAAGTTAATTAATTTTTTAGAAGAAAAAGCGCCATTCTTACAAAAAGAATTATATCAACTTTTATTAGTAAAATTAAAATTGTTAACTTTTTCTTTATTTTCAGAATTAGAAGTTTTAGATTTTTTTAAAAAAAATATTAGAGAAATTTTAAAAATTTCTGCGGAAGATATTTTAGAAAGTGTTAAATCAAAAATAATTGGTTTGCCAATTTTAGAGAGAAATAGTTTTAAAAAAGAATTATTCCTTGTTTTAAAAGAGGTGGCAAAAAAAGAAAAAATTGATTTTAAAGAATTAGTTTTTTTGATAAATTATTTAAAAATTTCTTCAGAAGAAGAACCTGAAGAAGAAATTTTAGTTAAAGATGAAGCCATAGAAAATGAACAGCAGAAAGAAATATGGGAAATGATAAAAACAAAAAAACAAGAAAGCATAGAGACACAAAAACAAGAAAATATAGAGGAACAGTTACGAACTACTAACTATTCTTTGCCAACTAATTTAAATCGTCCTGTTTTTGAGTCTTCAAAACCAAAAACCGAAAGCATAAAATTTACTCATAAATTAATTGGACCAATAGAAGAATTAAGAAATTTTACATTAAATGAATTTAGAAAATTAGGCGATACTCCTCAAGAAGTGGTGCAAAAAATTAAAGAAAAGATAGATATTTTAGGAAAAGATTCTTTAATTAAAAAAGCAGAAGGTATTAAAGCTTGGCAAAATACAGAGATAAATAAATTATATTTAGAAATAGGCAGAATTAGTTTGAGAAAAAATATTTCTATTTCTGAAGCAATTAATGAAAATATTAGTAATGGATTATTAACTTTAACATTGGAGGAATTTGAAGCAATAACAGATTTAAATAAAAAATTAAGATTTTAAATTATGAATCAATTTGCTGTTCCACAATTTATTAGTGTTGAAAATACAATTATTGGAAAAGTGACCACGCGTCAATTTGTTATTTTTTTGATAGCAGGGCTTTTAATTTTTATTTGCTTTAAACTGTCTGATTTTTCTTTGTTTTTATTAGAAGCGGTGGTTATTTTAGTAATTGTTTCTCTTTTTGCATTTTATAAACCGAATGGACAGCTTTTTCATATTTTTTTAATTGCTTTTATTAAAACTTATAGAAAACCAGCATTAAGAATTTGGAAAAAAGAAAAACTGAGCCATCATCAAATAAAAAAAAGCAAACTAAACTTTCAGAACTAACTTTAATTGTTGATACAGGAGGTAGTTATAAAGGGGAAGAATAAATTAAGAAATGAGAAATTATAAATTATAAATTTTAAATTAAAGAAAATTCTAAAAAGTTAATTTTTGTTTTATGAAATCTAAATCAATAAAATCTAATAAATTATCTTCAACGCAAAAATATTTAAATATCGCCGAGATCAAAGACAATGTCGTTGTTTTTAATGACGGTTCTTTAAAAGCTGTTCTTTTAGTTTCTAGTATTAATTTTGCTTTAAAATCAGAAGAAGAACAAGAAGCAATTGTTCAAAATTATGTTAGTTTTCTTAATTCTTTAAGAAGACCTATTCAAGTGATTATTCAATCTCGTTTATTAAATATTGATTATTATTTATTAAATTTAGAACAGATAAAAAAAGAAATAATGAATGAATTATTAAAAACACAAATTACTGATTATATTCAATTTATTCGTGAATTAATCAAATTAGGGGATATTATGAGCAAACGTTTTTATGTGGTGATTTCTTATAATCCATTAGGAGATTCAAAGAAAGGATTTTTTGCTCAAACAGCTGAGCTTTTTTCTTCAGCTTCTAAAATTACATTGGATAGAAAAAAATTTGAAAAATATAAAATTGTTCTTTTAAGAGAAGTTAGTTATATTATTTCAGGCTTATCTTCTATGGGAATAAAATCTATTCAATTAGATACGCAAAGTTTAATAGAATTATTTTATAATAGTTATAATTTTGAAGTAGCTCAAAGAGAAAAACTTGAAACATTAAATAAATTAAGAGTGGAAGAAGAATAAAATTTAATGTTTGGGAGTTCGTAAATATTTCTTAAGATTTTTGTTGTCTTGTATTTTTTTAAAATTAAATTAATAAAAATTAATTATACATTTTTACTATGCCAACAACAATTTTATGTAGGGTTTCATTACTTTTTTTATGAAAAAAATATTACTTTGCATTTTTTCAATTGTTACAATGAGTTTGCTTTTTACTCAAAAAGCACTTGCTGTTTGTCCAATTTGTACCATTACTGTTGCTGGAGGAGTTGGATTTTCAAGATGGCTGGGAATTGATGATATGATCACTGGGCTTTGGGTTGGCGGATTAATTGTTTCTTTGATTATTTGGACTGAAGATTGGTTTAACAAAAAAAATATTCAATTTAAAATGAGAGTTGTTGTTGTAATTTTAGGATATTATTTATTTACTATTATCCCACTTTATTTTACTGGTATTTTAGGAAATCATCAAAATAGTTTACTATGTTTTTGTAATTTTCATATAGATAAATTATTATTAGGAATTATTGTGGGTAGTTTTGGATTTTGGTTTGGAGCTTCTTTGTATAATTCTTTAAAAGAAAAAAATAATAATCGCGCTTATTTCCCTTATCAAAAAGTTGTTATGCCAATTTTATTACTTCTTGTTTTAAGTGTTATTTTTTATTTTTGGTTTAATGGTCAAAAATGGTTGCTATAATAGTTAAATTTGTTTTAAGATTAGAATAAATATTAAGTTTATTAAACTAGTTGCGGAATAACTCAATAAGATAAACTATCCTTATGAATTTTGGAATTATCAATTAAAAAAAAATAAAAAAGCCAGACACACTTTTATGAACGGTCCCATTATATATATCTAAATCATTATGACACAAAATTAGCAGGTATGACATTTCTATATTGTTGTACTATGACATTATCACATTGCTACGACAAGAAAACGGAAATAATTGCAAATTTTAATCAGATATGATATTATATGATAATATCAAGCCCTAAAAAAACTAAACCTATTTTTGCCTTCAATTATGAAAAATTATAAATGAAATTTAATTAAAATCATATTTTGGCAAAACAAAAATATTATGTCTGAAAATAAATTTTTAGAAAGTAATCCTAACCCTGAAAAAAACCCTCCATCTTTTGGGGAGAAAAGAGAACAGGTTAAAACAACTTACGAGTCTCTTTCTGGACTTAAACCACAACAAACTTTTAAATTCCCTTTAAATAGAAATAGAATAGAGGCTTTAAAAATGATTAAAAATGAAAATGAAATTACCGAAGAAAAAATAAAAGATCTTTTAGAGAGCAATGATTTTATAGAAAAAAAAGCAGGATTATATTTACTTAAAAAAAACTCAAAAGATTTAGTCTATTTAGAATATTTCTTAACAATTTCAGAAAAAATAATTGAATATGGAGATTTTGAAGTTAGAAAAATAGTAGCTCAAACTTTAGGTAATTTAGGTGAAAAAGCTTTACCAATTTTAGAAAAAATGATTAAAGATGAAGATTATTATGTTCGAATGTCAGTGGCTCAAGCTTTAGGTAATTTAGGTGAAAAAGCTTTACCAAATTTAGAAGAAATGATTAAAGATGAAGATTCTGATGTTCGAATGTCAGTGGCTCAAGCTTTAGGTAATTTAGGTGAAGAAGCTTTACCAATTTTAAAAAAAATGATTGAAGATAAACATTATTATGTTAAAAAAATAGTAGCTCAAGCTTTAGGTAATTTAGGTGAAGAAGCTTTACCAATTTTAAAAAAAATGATTGAAGATAAACATTTTGATGTCCGAATATCAGTAGCTCAAGCCTTAGGTAATTTTGGTGAAGAAGCTTTACCAATTTTAAAAAAAATGATTGAAGATGAACATTTTGATGTCCGAATATCAGTAGCTCAAACTTTAGGTAATTTAGGTGAAAAAGCTTTACTAATTTTAAAAAAAATGATTGAAGATGAACATTTTGATGTCCGAAGAGCAGTAGCTCAAGCCTTAGGTAATTTTGGTGAAGAAGCTTTACCAATTTTAAAAAAAATGATTGAAGATAAAGATTATTATGTTAAAAAAATAGTAGCTCAAGCTTTAGGTAATTTAGGTGAAGAAGCTTTACCAATTTTAAAAAAAATGATTGAAGATGAAGATTATGATGTTAGAATATCAGTAGCTCAAGCCTTAGGTAATTTAGGTGAAGAAGCTTTACCAATTTTAAAAAAAATGATTGAAGATGAAGATTATGATGTTAGAATATCAGCAGCTCAAGC
>PGYQ01000021.1 GCA_002839745.1 Candidatus Kuenenbacteria bacterium HGW-Kuenenbacteria-1 | reverse complement strand
TATTTTTGAAAACAATAAAATGTCTTTTTCTAAATATTTATCTGATGAAACAATTTTTCAAGATAATCAAGGACTGGAAGATGTTTCACAAAATAATAACTAATAAAGAAAAAAAAGAGAAGAAAAAAACAGAGATTGATTTTTTGATTGATTATTGGTAATATAATTAATATTATCGTTTTAATAATTTATATGGCAATTAGACCATCAAAAATTAAAGATTTAGAATTAGAAAAAAAACCTCTTGTTCTAGACAACAATAATGAAGAAATTAAAAAAGATGAAGATGAAGAAGTTGTTCTTGAAGCGGAAAAAGTTTATAGAGAAGGAGTTGTTTCTATTAAAGATTTAATTGCCCCTACAATTTTTAGGGTGGCTCCTTCATATGTGCAAATAAACCAAACTTATGCAAGAACTCTTTTTGTTACTACTTATCCTCGTTTTATTAGTATTGGTTGGTTTATTCCAATTCTTAATTTTAATGCCCCATTAGACATTAGTATGTTTTTTTATCCTGTGGATTCAGCAGTTATTTTAAAACAATTAAGAAATAAAACAGGTGCTTTGCAAGCGCAATTGTCAGCTTTAAGTGATAAAGGGGCAGCGCGTGATCCAATGTTAGAGCAAGCCTTGGCTGATGTAGAAAGATTAAGAGATGAAATTACTCAAGATGTTGAAAGGTTTTTTCAATATGCTTTATATGTTACAGTTTATGCTGAAACAGAAAAAAAATTAGACGAATTAACTGAAAAAATTGAAGGAATATTTGGTACTAGATTAATTTATACTCGTCGTGCGCAGTATCAAACAGAACAAGGATTTAATTCTACTTTGCCATTAGGAGATGATGAAATTGGAGTGTCTTTTAATTTAAATTCTTCTCCTTGCGCCGCAAGTTTTCCTTTTATGTCCAGTGAATTATCTAGTGAATCAGGAATTCTTTATGGAATTAATCGTCATAATAATAGTCTAATTCTTTTTGATCGTTTTTCTTTACAAAATGCAAACATGGTTGTTTTTGCTACTTCTGGAGCTGGAAAAAGTTATGCTGTTAAATTAGAAGTATTAAGAAGTTTAATGATAGGAATAAATATTATTATTATTGATCCAGAAATGGAATATAAACATTTATGTGATGCTGTGGGTGGGACCTATATTAATGTTTCTTTGAGTTCGGAAAATAAAATTAATCCTTTTGATTTGCCTAGACCTTTAAGCAAAGAAACTTCTGTGACCGATATTATTCGTTCAGCTGTTATTACTTTAAAAGGATTATTGAGATTAATGTTAGGGAAAATAACCTCTCAAGAAGATTCAATTATTGATCGAGCTTTGCTTGAAACATATAATAGAAAAGATATTACTGCTGAGGCAGATTTGTCTGGGATTGAGCCTCCAATTATGAAAGATTTTCAAGAAGTGTTAGAAGGAATAGTTGGAGCAGAAGATATTCTTTTAAAATTAAAAAAATATACAGAGGGAACTTTTGCAGGACTTTTAAATAATTCAACCAATATTGATACAAAAAATCAGCTTGTTGTTTTTAGTGTCCGTGATTTAGAAGATGAATTAAGACCGATTGGTATTTATTTAATTATTAATTATATTTGGAATACGGTTAGATCGGAAGTGAAAAAAAGAATTTTAATTGTTGATGAGGCATGGTGGTTAATGCAACATGAGGATTCAGCCAAATTTATTTATGCTTTAGTAAAAAGATGTCGAAAATATTATTTGGGCGTAACGACTATTAATCAAGATGTGAATGATTTTTTAAATTCACAATATGGGCAAGCGATTGTGACTAATTCGGCCTTGCAATTATTATTAAAACAATCTCCAGCAGCTATTGAAACAATAGCCAAAACCTTTATGTTGACCCAAGGAGAAAAATATTTACTCTTAGATTGTGAATTAGGTGAAGGAATTTTTTTTGCCGGAGCCAAGCATGTGGCAATAAAAATTTTAGCTTCTTATTTAGAAGATCAATTAATTACTTCAGATCCTAGACAACTTTTAGAAATCGAAGAAGCAAAGAGAGAATTTGATGAAAGTATTGGATAAATCAGTAATAAGTAACAAGTAAACGAATAAAAGATTATTTTTAATTTATTTTATTTGTTACTTATTACGTGTTACTTGTTACGCTTTTATTTTAATTTTTTTAAGTATCTTCCATTTATTTTTTAATTTATATTTTATGTCTAATCGCACAAAAATTATTATTTTAATTAGCGTGGGAACAATAATAGTTATTGTTTTGCTTTTTGCTGTTAAAAATATTTATGAACAGAATTTTTCAAAAAAGAAATTAACAGAAACTACTTTAATAGTTGAGCCAAAAGCAACTAAAGAAACAATTATTCCTTCCAAAATTCCTTTATTAACTGAAGAAATAAAAGCAAAAATTGATTTAGAAAAAATAGCTTTTAATTTTATAGAAAGTTTAGGAAGTTATTCTAATCAAAGTGATTTTCAAAATATGATAGGTTTAAAAGTTTTTGCAACTTCTAAAATGCAAGATTGGATTGATAATTTTATAAAACAAGAAAAAGCAAAAATAAAATCAATTAATATTTATTACGGAATTACTACTAAGGCATTAGCAATTAAAAAAAATAATTTTAATACAGAAAAAAATCAAACAGAATTATTAATTAATACTCAACGTCAAGAAGCCAAAGAATCTACTCAAAATATTAAAACTTATTATCAAGATATTTTAGTTAAATTAGTTAAAGAAGGAGATGATTGGAAAATAGATGGAGTGGAGTGGAAAAAAAATTTGTAATTTTTAATTTTCTTTGCTAGCTGGCGGATCTATTAAATTTTTAATTTTAAAATTTCTAATGTATGTTTAATGTCATTATAATCGGAGATTGTTGTTTTGATACTTTTATTCAAATTCAACAAGCAAAATTATTAGAATCAACAAAAGAAAAAATGCTGTGTTTAAATTATGGAAGTAAAATTCCTATTAATAAAATTAGAGTATCAATGGGAGGCAATGCGGCCAATGTTTCTGTGAGTCTAAATAAGTTGGGATTAAAAGTTGGAATTTACACAATCTTGGGTGATGATGAAAAAGGAGAACAAATTTATCAAAAAATAAAAAAAGAAAAAATAGATACAAAATTTATAAAAAAAGAAAAAAATTCTAAAACAAATTGTTCTTTTATTATTAATTTTAAGGGTGATCGGACAGCTTTGGTTTATCACCAACCTCGAAAATATTTTTTACCAAAATTAGATAAAACAGAATGGATCTATTTGACTTCTTTGGGAGAAAATCATGGAAAATTTCATCAACAAATAATTGATTTACAAAAAAAGAAAAAAATAAAGGTGGCTTTTAATCCGGGAACATATCAATTAAAAACAGGTTTTAAAAAAATAGAAAAAATTTTTAAAATAACAACAATTTTGTTTGTAAATAAATCTGAAGCGCAATTCTTGGTTAAAGAAGCAATAAATAAAGATGTGGAGGAAAATAAGGAATTATTAAAAATTTTAAAAAATTATGGCCCACAAGTGGTAGTAATTACTCAAGGACGCGCTGGAGTATGGGCGTATGATGGAAAAGAATTTTTTAAAATGTCTGCCTTTGCTGGTCCAAAAGTTGATGTAACTGGCGCTGGCGACAGTTTTGCTTCTGGTTTTTTGGCTGGATTTATTTATCAGAAAGATGTAAAACAAGCATTAAAATGGGGAATAATAAATTCAAGTTTTGTAATTAGAAAAATCGGCGCTCAAGAAGGATTGCTCAAAAAACAAGAAATGATAAAAGTTTTAAAAAATAATAGTTAATTTTTTTTATTTTATTAATTCATTTGTAAAAATTTATTTTATTATAAATGAGAAAGGGTATTTATGGCTAAGGTTATTGTTTATTCTACAACAGTTTGTCCATATTGCGATATGGCAAAAAAATATTTAGAAGAAAAAAGAATAGAATATATTGACAAGGATGTTTCTAAAGATTCAGACGCAATGGTTGAAATGACAAAAAAAACTAATCAGCTTAGTATTCCTGTTATAGATATTGATGGAGAAATTATTACCGGGTTTGATAGAAAAGCTATTGATATTGCATTAAAAATAATGTTAAATAAATAGGTTCTATATAGATACATAGTTGAATTTTTTAAAATTAATTTTTTTTAATTTCATTTTCTGATTTATTCCATTGCCATTCTTTTAAATGTAAATGAATTTTTTATTTTATATTTACTTAGATTATGCAAATTTATTTAGACAATTCGGCTACAACAAGAGTAGATCCACAAATTTTAAAAAAAATGTTGCCATATTTTTCAGAACAATATGGCAATCCATCGTCAATCCATTTTTTTGGAGAAGAATCTAGCAAAGTGATAGAACAAGCTAGAAATGAAGTGGCAAAGGTTTTGAATTGTCTTAGCGAAGAAGTAATTTTTACCAGTGGCGCCACAGAAAGCAATAATTTGGCTTTAAGAGGGGTAATAGATTTTTTTCAAAATAAAGAAAAGCATATAATTATTTCTAATATTGAACATCATTGCGTTTTTAATACTGTTAAATATTTAGAAAAACAAGGATTTAGGGTGAGTTATTTACCAGTGAATAAAGATGGTATTATTAATATAAAAAATTTAGAAAAAATAATTACCGAGCAAACAGCCTTGATTTCAATAATGTATGTTAATAATGAGATTGGAACAATTCAACCGATTGAAAAAATTGGAAAGTTAATAAAAAAAATTAATCAAAATAAAAAAAATAAAATTATATTTCATACAGATGCTGTTCAAGCTTTTGGTTATTTAAGTTGTGATGTACGAAAATTGGGAGTTGATTTTTTATCTTTATCAGCGCATAAATTTTATGGTCCCAAAGGAGTAGGAATTTTATATTGCAAAAAGGGTATTGGTTTAAAACCAATTATGTTTGGTGGAGAACAAGAAAAAAAATTAAGACCAGGCACTTATAATGTTCCCGGAATTAAAGGCTTGTCTGAAGCAATGAAAATAGCAGAAAAAGAGCGAGAAAAAAATGTAAAAAAGATATCTATTTTAAGAGATCAATTAAAACAAGGAATTTTAAACAAAATTTCAAAAGTGGAAATCAATGGTTCAATAAAAGAAAGAGTGGCGCATAATTTGAATTTGAGTTTTAAAGGAGTTGAAGGGGAAGCATTGGCTTTGCGTCTTAGTTTAAGTGGCATTGCTGTTTCTACTGGATCAGCGTGTTCGCAAAAAACATTAGAGCCATCGCATGTTTTAATGGCTTTAAATAAAGGAGAAGAAAACGCTCATTCAAGTATTCGTTTTAGTTTGGGGAAATTTAATACCAAAAAAGAAATTATATATGTTATAAAAGTTTTACCTCGAGTTGTAAAAGATTTAAGAAAAATTAGTGGATTTTAATTATGATTGATTATAATAAAAAAGTAATAAAGTATTTTACTCACCCGAAAAATGTAGGTGAAATTAAAAATGCTGATGCTATTGGCGAAGCCGGAAATTTTGTTTGCGGAGATAAATTAACGATTTATTTAAAAATTAATCCTAAATCAAAAAAAATTAATCAAGCAAAATTTTTATCTTATGGTTGCGCTTCCAATATTGCTACCAGCTCCATTTTAACAGAAATGGTAAAAGGAAAAACAATAGAACAGGCGAAAAAAATTTCTCATCAAAAAATTACAAAAGCTTTGGGCGGATTGCCTTCTGAAAAAATTCATTGCTCAATCTTGGCTTTAGATGCATTTAAAAAAGCAATTGAAAATTATAAAAAAACATTATAAAAAAATATACGGGGTTCAACCCCGTATATTTTTTTATTCCTCATTCCATGACAAAACTTCAAACTCATCTTTTTTTGGGAAATATGGTGGAGGAGCATAAATCAAATTTGAATCATAAGTGGTATAAGTATTTTTATATCCAGAGATGATATTTCCCCCGCTTACCCAAGACCATGTCCATATTTTATTAGAAATAACGCTACCAAAAGTAGTAATTTGTGTTTTAACACTTGAATAAGCTGGCCAATAATAATAACTTTGTGTTGCTCCATTTTGGGCTAAAAGTACCGCATCAATTTCTAAATTATCTGGAGTAAATTTTGGAATGGCAATATCTTTTTGAGCAATAATTCCTATTGTATCTGATCCATCTTTGTTATTATAAACTAAATTTCCATTTATGATTGCAGATTTATAGGTTGTTACATTTTCAGGGAAAGAACCAACCCCTAGAGTAACTCGGCCTTTGATTATTCCATTAACCCAAGTTGTATCTTCTACAAAGATTAAACCATTTGAAGGAATGGGATAATTTTGAATAAAAGTTTCTGTATTAATATCAATAGAGCCATAAGCCCAACCATTATAAGTACTTCCATAATAATAGGGAGAGGTAAGGCCTGTTACTTTATAAACATCAAAAGTACTATTATTTTTAAAATAAAGATGATACCCATAAGAACCAGAAGAACTTAAATAAACGCCTTGATCTTGGGCGTTTGTTTTAATTTTTGCCAAATCAGTAGTAATAATATTAAAATCAATAACTGGAACTGGAAATTTCCAAAAAGTTTGAGGTTTTCCAGCGCCCCAAACCCCAGGACATTCACAGCTATTAGCTGTCCAAACGCAAGGATTTAAACAGTTTGTTTGAGAACATCCATGAGTTGATGTGCAAATATAAGTTTCTTTAGCTGAACTAATAATAGAATCACAAGTTCCATCCAAACGAATGCCACTATTTGTGTGTAACTTTCCTTTTATATTTTCATTTGAGCCAAACCAAGCACTATTATTAATTAAAAAACTATATTCTGCATAAGAAGGAATGCCTACTCGAGCAGTAATTTTTCTTTTTAAATTTGGGTTTGAATTTGGATGGCCAGTTGATTTAATAGTAACTACCGTAGAACCAGATGGCGGAGGATCAATTTCTAAAGAAAATTGACCCAAAATATTTCCATTAATATCTTTATAATCATGGACATAAGGACCAGAGTTTTTTGTGCCATCAGAATAATCGTTATTATCATGGGCCAAATGCCAACGATAATATTCAATTCCTGCTTCGGCAATTTGAAAAGACAATTCTTTATCTTGAACTTGATTGGCTGATTTAATTTGTAAGGCTCCCCATTGTAAAATAGTTATTCCAAAAGTTGTCAAAATAGCTGTAAAAACAATAACCAAAACAAGACTTGCGCCTTTTTTTTGAGATTTTTTAAACATAAATAAAAGAATTTTAAATTAATTTAAGAAATTTTAGATTTTTTCATAATTTAAAATTTATCATTCATAATTTTCTAAAAACTAAAAACTAGTTAGTAATTTTCTTTTAAATTTCTTAAATTTACATAAGTTTCTAAAATAAAATCTGATGGTGGTCTGTTTGGATTAACATTAACTTTTAATAAAATTTTAATTAATTTTACTTTTGTTACATCAATCGGATTAGTAAGTGGCGAGCCAGTCCCATTATAATTTTCATCATAATAATAAAAAACAGGATCATTGCCGTTAGTAATATATTCAGCAATATTGGTAATTATTTCATTGTTTGGATTATATTCTATAGGATTTCCTGAAGGAGCAATAACTCCTTTTTTAAATTTATTATCATTTATAAAATATCTTATTTTTTCAATTCGAGAATTTGAATCACTGTCGCTATAAAAAACAACTGATTGATTTTGAGCATTTTCAAGAGGAAAACTACCTGTTTCAGATACTTCAGCTATATTTCTTAATTCTTTAATTGTTGTTTTAATTACGTCTTGCGCGTTTTTTTGCGCTTCTATTATTTGTGAGGTTTCTTGCCAAGATTTATAACTTTGAACAATAAAATCCATTAAGATTATTATAATAATGGCAAAAATTCCAACGACGACAGTAATTTCAATAAGAGTAAACCCCTTACTTTTTTTAAAAATTTTAAACATACTTTAAATTAGATTAATCCATAGAAATAGTAACACGTAATCAGTAACGAGTAATTTACTATCTGCTTTTGGCGGATTTGTACTTGTTGCTTGTTACGGGTTAATAGACATTTTGGGTGCTTTTTATTTTAGTAATTCTTTGATCACTTTTATTCTTCGTTTTGATTTTAAGCCTCGGTGAATATTTATGAACAT
>PGYQ01000020.1 GCA_002839745.1 Candidatus Kuenenbacteria bacterium HGW-Kuenenbacteria-1 | reverse complement strand
GTTTTGTTGTTAGCTTTTTACATTTTCCCATGGTATGATTATACCATAATTCTTAGATTTTTAGAAATAGGGGTGCGGTATCTGGATGTGATGTCTATAATTATCTCCAACTAATTTTTTAAAGACATTCGTCTCGTCATTATTTTTAAAAATACGATCATAATATTCACATGAATCACTACTATCTTGTGTTTGCACAAAATCTTCTAATTTTCTTATTTTTATAACTCCATTTTTTACATAATTCCCAGCAAAATGAACTCTTACTCCATGAAATGGCAAACAATCATCATTTGTTGTTTCTATTTCAATAATATTATTAATATCATTTTCTTTCTTAATAAAATCTACTTGGCATTGCGATTCTTTATCGTCTATATCTCCTACAATGCTTACAGCATTATTATCAACAATTTTTGCTTCTCCATTTAAAATACCTGTATGGGATCCATTAAGAGCCTCGAGTGAAAAAGAAAATGAATTTTCTGTTTGATTTTTTATAATAAGAGTTCCGTTATAATCTTGCATTGAATCTTCTAATACCCATTTACCTTCCCAATTTTTATTTAAAGGCTGTTCAATTTTTTTTTCTTGTTCATTTTTATGTCCAAACCAAGTTCTTATAACAGGTTCTCCTTTGTAAAATTGTAATTTTTTATTAGTTCGAAATGTCCGTTTGTCAAATGAAACTATAAAACTTTGGCAATACTGACAAAAAATTTCTATAGTATTATCATTTAAGAAACGAGTTTGTTCAGGTATAGGGCTTAAATAACTAAAAAAAATTTCTATTTCTTTTGGCATAAATAATTTTAACTCTCGCAACAATACCTTGTAGCTATAGGCAGTCGTAGCTCCACCATTCCCTTCAATTATAATTACTTCATATTTATTATTAGTTGAAACCATACGATAAATATTTTTTTCCTCATAGAAAACTTTCCCTAAAAAATAAATAAACGCAAAAACCAATAAAATAAAAACTAATAAAACATTTACTAAGTATTTTACCCAACTCCGAATGTTTAATTGGATTAAGATGATACAAAAAATTAAAATTACTGAAAAAACAATCAATGTTCCATCATTAATTCGATTAAATAAAGCATAATTCAACCCGTTAATTTTAGCTATTATTAAAGTAATAATAGAAAAAAATAACAATATAAATAAAGTGATATTGATTATTTTTTTATTAGACATATTAATTTCCATATTAAAAATCATCAAAAATACTTATTTGCTTTTCCAATTCAACATCTTGCGACACAAAAAATGTTACGATAAATGGATTTTTCCCCTTAACTAAAATTTTTAATCTTTCAAAAATATTTAGAGCCTAAAAATGAAAAAGTTGCAAAATAATCTTCTTCTGTTTCTTGTCTTCTTATTAATTCAACTTCTTCATTCTCCTTTAATAAAATTTCTTTACATCGCAACTTTCCATTATAATTAAATCCCATTGCTCTGCCATGTGCTCCAGCATCATGCAAAACTAAAATATCATCAACCTCAACTTTTGGCAATGATCTATCAATTGCAAATTTATCACTATTTTCACAAAGAGAACCAGTCACATCATAAATATAGATGGAAAATTCTCTTTTCCTAATACACTGATATGATGATATGCGCCATATATTCCAGGTCTCATAAAATCAGCCATACAAGAATCAAGCCCAATATAATTTTTATATTTTTTTGCTATATGTCTTACTTTTGTAACAAGAAACCCATTTGGTCCTGTTATTATTCTCCCGCATTCCATAACGATTCTTAATGGCGCAAGTCCATTTGCGACAATTATTTCTTCATAAAGTTTTTTTATAGAATTAGCAACAAATTCAATATCAACTGGTTTTTGTTCTGGTTTATAATCTATGCCAATTCCTCCGCCCAAATTTACAAATTCAAATTTAATATCTAATTTTTTTGAAATTTCTACAATTAAATTAAACAACATTTTTGCTGTTTCTATAATATATTCTGATTCAATCATATTAGAAACAATCATTGTGTGCAAACCAAATCTTTTAACACCTTTTTCCTTCATTATTTTATAAGCCTCAAAAATTTGATCTGTTGTTAATCCATATTTCGCATCTTTTGGATTTCCAATAATTTCACTTCCTTCTCTTAATGGTCCAGGATTATATCTAAAACAAATTAAATCTGGAATTCCAGCATGTTTTTCTAAAAAAGAAATATGAGTAATGTCATCTAAATTTATTATTGCTCCAATTTTTCTCGCAAAAATATATTCTTCTGCTGGTGTGTCATTTGAAGAAAACATAATATTTTCTCCAACAATCCCAACTTTTTCAGATAAAATTAATTCTGGCCCAGAACTACAATCAGCGCCAAAACCTTCTTGTTTTAAGATTTCTAAAATATATGGATTAGGACAAGCCTTCACAGCAAAATAATTTTTAAAACCTCCTGCTTCAACCCAATCAAACGCTTTATTTAATCTTCTAGCAATTTCTCTTATTCCTTTTTCATCATAAATAATAAAAGGAGTTGGATATTTCTCAATTATTTTTTCTATTTGTTGTTTTGTAAAAAATGGTTTTCTAATCATATTTTTTTTCTTATTCTTGCCCTATTAACATTTCTTTTTGCGCTTTAGTCTGTAAAAAAGCAATTACTTCTTGTAATTCATTAAATTTATTTTGCGCTTCCAAAAGTCGTTTTTCATTTATAACATATCCTTTAACTAAATAATCTTTTAATGTTTTAGTAGCCCAGATTCTAAATTGTGTAGCATTCTTGGAATTAACGCGATAGCCTACTGACAAAATAATATCAAGATTATAATACTCAATATCTCTTTCTATTTTACGATTTCCTTCTATTTGAACTGTTGCGATTTTTGCAACAGTTGAATTTTGCTCTAATTCCCCGCTTTGATAAACATTTTTTATATGACGCGATATGCCAGATTTATCAGTTTCAAAAAGAAAAGCAATTTGATTAAGAGTTAACCAAACAGTTTCTTTTTCTAGCCGTACCTTAATATCAACCTCTTTTTTAGAAGTTTGATAAATTATTATTTCTCCCTTATTTTGAATTTGATTATTTTTTCTCATAAATTAATAAATTATTTTTAATACTTTTCACTGCTTTTATAATATTTTCTTTATGACCAAAAGCGCTGAGACGAAAATATCCTTGCCCACTGGGACCAAAACCAACTCCAGGTGTTATCACAACATTCGCTTCACTTAACATTTTATCAAAAAAATCCCAAGAATCCATTTTATTAGGAGTTTCTACCCAAACATATGGCGCGTTTTCTCCTCCATAAACTTTTAATTTCATTGATTCTAATCCTTGCTTAATAATTTTCGCATTATCCATATAATAATCAGCTAACATTTGACATTCTTTTTGACCTTCATCACTTAATGCAACTAATCCACCTTCTTGAACAATATTTGAAGCTCCATTAAAAAAAGTTGTTTGTCTTCTATTCCATAAATTATTTAATTCTTCTAAATTACTATCTTCGCAAATTAATTCTTTTGGTACAATTGTCCAACCTAATCTTACTCCTGTAAATCCTGCAATTTTTGAAAAACTATTTATTTCAATTGCGCATTGTTTTGCTCCATTAATTTCATAAATACTTTTTGACAATTCAGAATTTGAAATAAAAGCAGAATAAGCAGAATCAAAAATAATTATTGATTTATTTTTTATTGCATAATCTACAAATTTTTTTAATTGTTCTTTTGTCGCGCAAGCACCAGTAGGATTATTTGGAAAACATAAATAAATAATATCAACTTTTTTATTTGGAATTTCTGGAAAAAAATTATTTTTTTCAGAACAAGGCATATAAACAATTTTTTGATATTGCTTTTTTTCAAAATTAAAATCGCCTGCTCTGCCAGCAATAACATTTGTATCAACATAAACTGGATAAGAAGGATCTTGAATCGCAATTATATTATCTAAACCAAAAATAGATTGAATATTAGCTGAATCTGATTTTGCTCCATCACTAATAAAAATTTCCAAAGCATCTATATCTACTTTTCTTTTTTTATAAAATTCTGCCAGTGCATTTCTTAATCTTTTATCTCCTTGCTCCTTGCTCATCGCCATATCCAGTATAAGTTTCAACATTGCCTAATTTTTCAACACCAAGATGAAGTCCTTTTAAAATAGCTGGCGTTATTGGTTCAGTTGTATTTCCAATACCCAATCTCATTATTTCAACCTCAGGATTATTTTTAATAAATTCATTTACTCTTTTTCCTATTTCTGGAAATAAATATCCTCCAGCTAATTTTCTATAATTTTGATTAATCTTTGCCATATATTTAAGTTAAAATTAAATTAATCCTAATTGTATTTTTTTCATTACTTTTTCTGCTTCGCCTTCTTCATATTTTCCCTGTGCCCAAAGTTGTAATCCATCTTCCTCTGTTCTAGGAACTACATGAAAATGCATATGAGAAATAACTTGTCCAGCGACAGGATTATTATTAACAAAAATATTATATCCTCTTATTTTTAATCCTTTTATTATTGCTTTGCCAATTTTTTTTACAACCTTAATAACTTTACACAATTCTTCATCTGAAATTTCTTCAAAATTCGCATAATGTTTTTTAGGTACCACTATCGTATGCCCATAATTTACCGGGGCAATATCTAAAAACGCCAAAACACTTTCATCTTCATAAATTCCATAATATGGAATTTCTTTTTTTATAATTTTACAAAATACACAAGCCATAAAATTAAAGTTAAAATTAAATTAAAATATTATTTTATTTATTAAAAATTTTTCTTTCTTAATTTTGCGCTAATTAAAAGCATTGCTATTAAACAAAACAACCCAAAATATAAAAACCAATTAGGATTTAAATAAAGCGTTACAAAACCTTGTTTTAAATCTTCTAAAAAAATTAAAATAAAAAATCCCATTAAAAAAATTAAGCTTAATTCTTTAAACAATTCATTTACTGCCAAATAAATTATTTTTTTAGTCCAAGTTTCCATAAACAATAAATAGGTTTTAGATTTTAGGTTTTAGGTTTAGATTTTGTGTTTGTTTTTTAAAAAATTCTTGCCAAGTCAAAGGATCTTTTTCTAAAATAATTTTGATTTTTTTAAATTTTATTTTTTGTATTAACGCAGTTTTATCAGAAGCAGAAATAATAAATTCATAATTATAATCAATCAAAGAAATGTTTTCTAAAGAAAATGTTAAATTGGCTTCCTGCCAATCTTCATTTAAAATGCTTTTTTTAGACAAAGATTTATTTTTATAATCTTCTTTTTGTAAACCCCATGTTTCTAGTTCTGTCAAATTTTTTCTTATTCCTAGATCTAAAGGAATATTTGATGGATTTTGATAAATAATAGTTAAATGCGCTTTTTTAAAATATTGAGGAGCTCTTACTTTAAAATAAATTGGCATTTCAACAATTCCGTTGCCATAAATTTTTTCTTTGGGATAAAAATCTGAAATAAATTTTTGCGATGTTTTAAAATCTTGAGTTGCTTCAAAATAACCCGAAGGAACATAATTTTGCCAAAAAAGACAAGCAATTAAAATTACAAAAAATAAAATTAAAAAATATCTAATAAATTTTATTGCAAAAAAAATTAATTTCATAAAATTATTTATAAATTTATGGGGTAGATGAGAGCCTCTGCTCTCATCTTTTTTTCTTTTCTTTTCTTTTCTTTTTTTTCTTTTGGTTGGAGCAGAGGCTCCAACCTACCCAAATCTTTTGGTTAGAACATCTCAACCTAGGGTTAATTCATGTATATTTTATTCAATTCTTTTTGTGCCTTCTTTCTTTTTCATCCCAATTAAAGGCAAAGAAACATAAAATGTCGTGCCTTTATTTTCTTCTGATTCAAACCAAATCTTACCATCAGAATGCTCAATAATTGATTTCGTAATATACAATCCCAATCCTGTCCCATCTGTATCTTTTTCTTGCACATTATCAGCGCGAAAAAATTTTGTAAACATTTTGTATTGCTGATTTTTGGGAATACCATAACCAGTATCAGAAACGCTAATTAACACTTGATTATTATCATTTGACAATAAGATTTTAAGTGTTATTGTGCCATTTTCTGGTGTATATTTCACTGCATTAGATAAAAGATTTTGAAAAACAATGCGTATTAATTTTGGATCAATGTTAATTTTTGGAATTTTTTCATTATATTGTTCAATAAATTCAAGTTTTTTCTGAATAATCTGCGGTCTTAATTCATTGATCACACTACGAGCAAGATCAATAATATTTGTTGGCTCTGGATTAATTACAAAAGTACCCATTTCTAAACGAGAAACATTTAATAATGCATTTACTAATGCGACCATTCGTTGATTCCCTTTATATATTTGATTTAAAAATTCCTTTTGTTGTTCATTTAATTCTCCGGCATCGCCAGTTAAAAGCATTTCTGTATACCAATTAACAGCAGACAACGGGGTGCGCAATTGATGCGAAGCAATTGAAATAAATTCTGTTTTCATTTTATCTATTTCTTTAATGCGGGTAATGTCATGCAAAATAATTGCCCCGCCAATAATTTTTTTCTCTGGATCATAAATTGGTAAAACAAATAATTCATAAATAAAATTAACAATTTTAATTTCTTCTGAATATATCTTTTCGCCTGTTTGAAGTGTTTTAGAAATTTTTTTTTCTATTTCTTGTTCAGGAAAAAGTTTTTGAAATTCAGATAAATAAAATCCATCCCGTGGAAGTCCTGTCATTTTTTGAACAGCTGAATTCGTTAATAAAACTTTTTTATTTATATCAAACATAATTACTCCGTCGCTCAAACTTTCTACTAACATTTTTGTTCGCGAATGCTCTGTTTTTGAAAGTATTTTTAGACGCGAAAGAGTTTCAGCCATTACTCCAACAATGGTAGTAAAAATATCGCGATGCACTTGAGTAAAATAATTAGGTTTAATTGAAGAAATGTTAATTATTCCCAATAACTCATTCCCAATAATAATTGGAACACTTTCTAAAGAAAACGGTTTTAAAAAGGCTTGTTTAGAATAATATCCTCCCAAAACCTCAAATTTAATTGTCTCGCGCATTTGGTTAATTATTGCTTCTCTTTGCAAAATTGAACCAGATAATTGTTCTAAACAAGATTTAATAGATTTTTTAATAGGATTAAAATAAGCATCGCCAATTTCTATTTGAGCATATATAAAACAAGCGCAAAATTGAGAAGAAGCAGAATCTATAGGAGTAATACAATAAAAATAATTTGTTTCCTCTGGTAAAATTTGTCGCATTGCGCGAATAACTTTTTCTATAATTTTAGCAATATCTAAACTTGAACTTAATTCATATATTAAAGTTTTAATAATATTCAAATCACGATAACGCTCTTTTAATTCTTTTTGTCCTTCTTGCGTATCTTCTAAAATATTTAAAATCGCTAAACGTTGTTTTTCAAGTATTTCTTTATCCTTTTTTAATTCTTCAAATGTGTTTGAATCAATTTGTTGGTTTAATGGCATCATAATTTATTATTAATTAATTTTATTAAATTCCTTGCTCAATTTGCCATACATTAATAATACGAAAATGTTCTATTATTTTATCTAAAGAATCAAAAACAACAATAATAACCTTAATTTCTGGATAATTATCAAGAAATATTTTGTATTTGTTTTTTTTAAAAAGCTTGGGCTGAACTTTAATTTCTAATGCTAGATTATCTTTTATCACAAAATCAATTTCTTGTTTTTGAATTGTTCGCCAAAATTTAATTTCATCAATATCATAATTTTCTAATAATTGCCGAAAAGTAATATTTTCCAAAAAAACTCCTTTGTCTTCTCGCTCATAAAATGTTTTAAAATTATTTGAAAAAAAATTTCTTAATCCTAAATCTAAAAAATATACTTTAGGCATTTTGGTTAATTCTTTTCTGACATTTTTAAAAAATGGACTAATTAATTTTAAATGAAAAGACTTTTGCATAACATAAAAATAATGATCAATGGTTGTTTTAGAAACTCCAAGAGTTACGGAAAGTTCAGAAGCATTTACCAAAGAACCAATTTGTGAAGATAAAATCTTAAAAAGTTTATAAAAAACTTCTTCTTGTTTAATATTAGCCTCAAAAATATCTTTTTTAATATAAGAATATGCAATATCACGCAAAATATCTATTTTATCTTCTATTGAACTGAGTACTACCCGCGGATATCCTCCATATGTAATATATTCTTGAAAATATAAAATAATTTTTTCTTTTTCCGAAAGAGTTAAATTAAAAAAATCTTTTTTTGATAAATCTTCCTCATTTTTAAATCGCAAAAATTCTTTAAATGACAGAGTTAAAACATTATAAATTTTTTTACGACCAGCTAATGAATCTTTAAATTTTGTATCTAAATAAAAAGCTGATGACCCCGAAGCTAAAATTTTTATTTTACCATTATATTCATCATAAAAATATTTCAAAAAATTTGACGGATTTTTAAGATATTGAATTTCATCAATAAAAACAAAACTCTTTTTAGTTAAATTAAGTGAAATAATCTTAAAAAGATTTTTTGGAGATCGATTTAATAAATCTAGATAATCCGGATCTTCAAGATTTAGAAAAAAAGTTTCTTGCCCAGTTTGTTTTAAAAAATCTTGTAATTGTTTTAATATTGTAGTTTTTCCGGCTTGTCTGGGACCAATAAATAACATTATCTGATCGTTATCAAGATATTTTTTTGCTTGATTGGTTATGTTTCTTAAAATACTCATAAATTTTAATAATTTAAATAAATTAATTTTACTAAATACATTTTATCGGACATTTTGTATTTGTCAATACATATAATACTATTTATTATTACAAAATTCCCTTTTTTATTCTTTTAATTTCTTTTTTTAATTTAATCATTTCTAATTCCCGATTAACCATTATTTCATTAAATCGCTCTAAAACATTTAAAGAAGCTTTTAATTTTTCTTCGCTATCTCTCAATGTTTTGCTTAATGTTTTTTCATATTCTTTTTCTCTTCTTTCTCCAATATAAGAAATCTGCAAAAATACAAACCCTAAAGCAATAATTAATAAAGGAAAAAATTTAAAATATTCTGTTATTGCTTGAGAGCTATCTAAAATCTCTAAATCTAACCCATGTATTATTAATTGTTTTTCAAAATTAATTTTTTCTGTTTTTTCTATTTGAACACTAAAATAAAGCCCTGCAATCAAGAGCGTTATTCCTAAAATTATAAAAATAGGAGTAGTTATTAGTTTAAAGGTTTTAGGTTTTAGGTTGTTTAAATGCATAGGATAAGGATTAGATGTTAGGATTAGGATTTAAGAAAATATTTAGTAATTTGATAAATTTCAATTACTCGTTTAATAGATTTTTGCCAAACTATTAAATCTTTATATGATTTTATTTCTTTATTTATAATAAAATAATAAACATTAGGAAGTTTTCTAGGCTAAGCTCTTTTTTAACACCTATTTAATTCGGCTCTCCGTCGTTTATAGTGGGTAGCTCATTACGCTTGGTAAATTAAATTTTAGTTTTCCGGTTTAATGGTCAAAAATGGTTGCTATAATAGTTAAATTTGCTTTAAGATTAGAATAAATATTAAGTTTATTATTAAAACACTTTAACTATTATGACAAAATTAAAAAAAACATTGTCCAAAATGCGGTAGCAAAAATACAAAAAAATTTGGTAGAAGAGATAATCGTCAACGATATTTTTGTCACAACTGTGAATCTACTTTTACTAACCGAAACAAAATAAATTCACAATTAAGGCAAAAAATTTGGTTTAAAAAATGGATTATTGGAAAAATGATCTTACAGGAATTGTCAGATGAAAGCGGAAAGTCGGTCAGTACATTACAGAGATTATTTAGAAATTATTTA
>PGYQ01000019.1 GCA_002839745.1 Candidatus Kuenenbacteria bacterium HGW-Kuenenbacteria-1 | reverse complement strand
TAGAGGACTAACTAAAAAGAACAGAAAGAATTTTATTCTTTGGTATAATTATTTCAAATATAATCCGTAAATTTACCAACACTTTTTGACCATTAAACCCTAATTTTCTAATTTCATCAGCAACAACTGCAAACCCTCGTCCAGCTTCTCCTGCGCGCGTCGCTTCAATCGCGGCATTTAAAGCTAACAAATTAGTTTGATCAGCAACATCATTAATTGTTTGAGTAACACCTACCACTTCTTCCGCTCTTTCATCCACAATTTTTACAATTAATACATTGGATTTAGTTAATTCATCAATGGCTTTTAATTGTTCGGCGGCCGTTTGTCCTGCTTGTGTTCCTTGAATGGCAAGATCAGCTGCTTTGGCTGTAGTTTCAGCAGCCACTTTTGAACTAGATGAAACCTGAGCAACTCCCTCTGATAAAGCGGTCACTGTTTTTCGAGTTAATTCAAGTTTTTTAGATTGTTCTTGAGATCCTTTAGTTACTTCTGTTACAATAACAGCTGCTTCTTGTAACGCCTTAGTTACTTGTCCTGCGGCCACTGCAACTTGCGTTGAAGATGTTGCCACAATATCAGAAACTTGTCGCGCCGCGCCCAATGTTACTCCTAAATCATCTACCATTTTATTAACAACTTCTTTAATTGTAAGAATTTCTCCTCTTGCTTCAACAACAACCTGTTTTGTTAAATCACCTTTAGCAATTGCCATTGCAACTTTTGAAACATCTCTCAACTGAACCGTAAGATTGGCTGCCATGCTATTAACATTATCAGTTAAATCTTTCCACGCGCCAGCAACGCCCGGCACTTGAGCTTGCCCGCCTAATTTTCCTTCTATGCCTACTTCCTTTGCAACACGAGTTACCTCAGCGCCAAAAATATTTAATGAACCAACCATAACATTGATTGTATTTTTTAATTCTAAAATTTCTCCTTTTGCTTCAACAGTAATTTTTTGTGAAAGATCTCCTTTAGCAACTGCTGTTGTAACTTGCGCAATATTTCTTACCTGCGAAGTTAAATTTGCTGCCATAGCATTAACGCTATCTGTTAATCCTTTCCATGTGCCAGCTACTTCAATAACAGCCGCTTGACCGCCTAATTTTCCTTCTGTGCCTACTTCCTTTGCAACACGAGTTACCTCAGTTGCTAATCCGCCAATCATTGTAACCATTGTATTAAATGAAGTCGCAAGTTCTCTATAAATACCCGGACCCACTTTAACGCGCACGCTTAAATCACCCCGGCGCACACTTTCCATTGCATCCAAAAGCTCATAAAGTCGTTCCTCTCCTCCATTCGTTGCAACTCTTTCTGTTTTTCCATTCTCTTGTTTTTGATTTTTATCAGCATTTTTATCTAATGATTGTTTCATAATTTTTTTTGCCATACTTTATAAAATTAAAAAATAAAATAAACATTTGACATTTTCAACTTTCTTGTTTTTTTTGTTTTCGTGTGTTTCTAAATCCCCCAAACCCCCTTTATCAAGGGGGCTAATCAATTCTGTCCCCCTGATAAGGGGGATTAAGGGGGTTTTCCGAAAAATTTTTTTGTTCTTGTGTTTTTTTTGTTTTTTTCTTTAATTCAAAATTTATAATTTCCAACCTATCTTGTCACGCTAATCGTCGCGCTTTGCTCGGCATCTGGAGCAACTACAGTAATTCTGCCATTGGCTGATTTTTTTATTTCATATCCCGCTCCATTAGTTGATGATCCAGTTGGATCAGCAGGAATATTAACAATATATTTTTCATTTGTAGTTAAAACTCCCAAATCAATTAAATCTGGATCGGGTGTAGTGCAATCACCGCCCATCTTGCAAATTTCTGTTTGAGTAACAGTAATACTTGCTGGTAATGTGCCATTATTATCCAACGCATATTGATACACAGCATTTAAAATTGTATTAACATCTGCTCGACGTTGCGCGTTTCGCGTCTCGCCTAATTGTTTACCTGGATTAATCGCTAAAATCACAATGCCTGCTAAAATGCCAATAGCCGCAACAACTAACAAAATTTCCAAAAGAGTAAAACCCTTTGAAGAACATTTGACATTTGACATAAAAAAAAATTTCATAAATTAATTTAAAATTTAAAATTAAAAATTCCTTCTCGACCTTTATTTATTTTTTAAAAAAATAAAAAAACCGCTATAAAAAAATAGCGGGGTTATTATTGTTTAAACCTTTTTAATAAATTTAAAATCACCGATCCAATCGTCTCTCTCTCTCTCTCTCTCTCTCTCTCTCGTACGCGCCACGTAAAATATTTATTTTTAAATTTAAATCTTTCATAACTTTCTCCTAAGTTATAAATAATAAATTATTTATAACTTACAGTATTTTCTATATTTAAGCAAGGAAAATAAATTTAATTATTTAATATTATAATAAAAAATGTAAGCTTTGCCAACGGTTTCATAGGTATCTAAAATTTCTTTAATTTGCTTTTTTGCGTCTAAACTTTTAAATTGTTTTTCATTAATAATCAAATAACATCCCATTGCTTGAGTTATTTCAGTCGCCATTTCCATATATCTAATTGAAAAATTTTCTATAGCATCTTTAAAAAGTTGGATTCCTATTATTTTATTTTCTTTTGAAAAACCTCCATTAATAATATTTTGTTCTGAAACAGCGTCTAATGTTAAAAGAAATTTTTCATCAGCTAAAACGCATGGATGCTTTACTTTTTTGGGGTTATTTTGAATTTCTTGCCAAATATATTCAGCCTTTTTTAAATCATTAGCTGTCACAATATTTTGTAATTTAGGTCCCGATGCATAGGTAACAGTGGAACTAAAAGCCAGAAAAAAACAAATCCCTATAATTTTTTGTTTTTCTGTTATACAAACTAATTTTAAATTTAAAAAACAATAGATCCCCCAACACAAAAGAAAAATTATAAAAAAAATAATACCTAATTCAATATTTTTGTTAAAAATTTTTAATTCTTCTACATACAAAGAAATAAGTTTTAAAAATCCCAAAATAAAAAAACCAACTATAAAAAATTTACCCACATTTAAATAAGATATTTTTTTAAATTTAAAAATCCCTAAAATTATTAAAGAAAAAATACAAAAATTAATTATTATCAAAAGATATTGAGAAAATAACAAAGCATAATTTTGAATACTTTCTTGAGGCTGGTAAAGATTATTTTGCGTTATTAACCCAAAAGGATTAATAAAATTAATTTGATGTCCAAAAAACATCAATGCGCTTAAAATAATGGCTGTAATTAAAGATATTTTTTGTTTATAAACAATAAAATCTAACCAAAAAAGTAAGACAAAGAAAAAAAATAAATACCCTAAGGTAATAGGCGTTGTTACGCTACCATAAACCTGAAAAGAAAAAAATAAGGATGGCAAAAAAGCTGTCAAAAGTAAAAATCTTTGTTTTTTATAATTGTCATTTTCGTCATCTGGCGGTCCTTGAAAGCTTTGAAATAAAAATTTTGCTAATTCAAAAAAAATCAAAGGAATAAAAATTGACCAAATAAAAAATCCTAATAATAAATCTATCCAAAAAATATCAACATTTAAAATTTTGCTCAAAAAAATTGTCATTGCCCATTGATTAATATTCCCATCTTTGTTTTCTATTAAATACGCAAAATTTTTTTCTTTATTTAATATTTGTTTTTCAATTCCTATATGTTTCCATTTATTTTCTCCAAAACCTGTCTTAAAAACTATTGGCAAATAACTATGAAGTAAAAACGAATGCAAAACAATAATAAAAAGAATAAAC
Organism: Candidatus Kuenenbacteria bacterium HGW-Kuenenbacteria-1; assembly: GCA_002839745.1. NCBI lineage: Bacteria > Candidatus Kueneniibacteriota > Candidatus Kuenenbacteria bacterium HGW-Kuenenbacteria-1. The sequence continues at coordinate 19,436 of PGYQ01000019.1, read as the reverse complement.
CCAACTTTTTGTTTAGAAAAAATTAAAAAAGCAACTATTAAGGTTGCTACTAAATAAACATATAAATAAATTTTAAAAATCACCTCCCATGGCGATTGTATATAATTTCCTGTTCTTGCTTCCCATAATAAAAATAAACCAAAAAAAAATAAACCAAAAAAACAAAAAATCCAAAAAGGTTTAACATTTAAATATCCTACCGCCTTTTCCGAAGAAATTTTATCTGAAATAATTTTATCATCTATAAAACGCCAAACAAAAAAATCTAAATGAATTAAAAAAGAAATAATTAAAGTTAAAATTCCTAATGTTAATGGAATTTGAGCTAAAGAAAAATTAAAAAAAATTAAAAAAACAGTCAATAAAAAACTAATTAAATTAAGTAATAAAAAAATTCCAAAAAGAAAACACAAAACTTCTACTGTTTTATGTTTTAAAAAATAAGTTTTAGCGTCTTTTTTTGAAAATAAAATTTTTTTAAAAATCTGTCCTAACCAAATTCCATTGATAATAAAATAAGCAATAAAAAAAGACCAGCCTACAAATCTTATTTGCCATAAAAAAAGATTTAAAGCCAATCCAATAACAATTAAAAAAGAAATACTTGTCCAAATATATTTTTTGTCTTGTTGAATAAAATGAAACATAAAAACAAAAAATTTTAACCTAATTATTTAATTTTATTTTTTAAATTTTCTTTTGGAAATAAATTCTCGTTCTTTTTAATTTTAAACTTAAATTGCGCTATTTTTTTTAATTCTTCAAAAGATTTATGTTTTATTTCTTTTTCAATCCCTAATTGAATAAAAATCTTTTCTGAAATTTCTGGCATAAATGGCAAAATCATAATTCCTAAACAATAAATTCCTTCCAAAAGATTAGACAAAATTTTATTTAATTTTTCTAAATTATTTTTTATCTCCCATGGTTTTTCTTGCTCAATATATTTATCATAAAAACTAATTAAACCCAAAACTATTTTTAAAGTTTCAAAAAATTGAATATTTTCCATCGTTTTTTCATATTCTTCCCATGTTTTTTTAATTTTTATTTCATTGTTATTAAAAATAAATGCGCTAGGATTGCGTTCAGCCAAAGTTAAAACACGAGAAACCAAATTTCCCAATCCATTCACTAAATCAGCATTATATTTTTCTTCTAATTTATTTATTGCAATATCTCCATCTTGTCCCAAAGGAAATTGTGAAAGCAATAAATAACGCGTTGCATCTACACCAAATTTATCAATTAAGTTATTGGGCCAAATCACATTTCCCAATGTCTTGCTCATTTTTTGTCCATTAAAAGTAAAAAATCCATGCACAAATAATTTTTTTGGCAATGGGATATTTAAAGCTAATAATAAAGCTGGCCAAACTGTGGCATGAAGACGTAAAATATCTTTGCCAATTATTTGCACATCTGGCGACCAAAAATCTGAAACTTTTTTATTATCGCCTTGCCAATCTAATCCGGTTAAATAATTAAAAAAAGCTTCTACCCAAACATAAATAGTATAAAATTCATCAAAAGGTAAAGGTATTCCCCATCTAACTTTTTTTCGCGAAATAGACAAATCTTCTAGCTTTTCTTTTTTTAAAAATCCCAAAATTTCATTTTTTCGTTCAATAGGTTCTATTTTAAATTCATTATTTTGAATTTTTTTAATCAATTCTTTTTGAAAATTAGAAAGTTTAAAAAAATAACATTCTTCTTTTAATAATTCGGGCTCTTTTTGATGAAATGGGCATTTTCCATCTACTAATTGCGTTTTGGTTTTATATTCTTCACATCCGACACAATACAATCCTTGATATTCTCCTTTGTAAATCATTTTTTTGATAAAAAGAATTTGCAAAACTTTTTGAACTGCATTTTTATGTTTTAAATCAGTTGTCCGAATAAAATTATCATTGGAAATATTTAGAGTATTCCATAAAAATTGAAATTTAGTCGCTTTTTTATCACAAAATTTTTGAGGATCCATTTTTTCTTCTTGAGCTTTTTGTTCAATTTTTAATCCATGTTCATCCGTACCAGTTAAAAAAAATACATCATCGCCTTTTAAGCGATGATATCTTGCTAAAACATCAGTAATAACGGTTGTATAAGCATGCCCTAAATGTGGCTCATCATTAACATAATAAATTGGAGTGGTAATATAAAATTTCATAAAAATTACTTAATAACAAAAACATTTTTTCTAATATAATCAATTTTAATTAGTTTTTTAAAAAACTGCTTTTGGAGCAGGTGAACGGAATCGAACCGTCGTCCTCAGCTTGGAAGGCTGATATAATAACCATTATACGACACCTGCACAAAATTATTTTATTTTCATTAAATCTATTATAACGGTTTTTTATTTTTATCAAAATCCTAATAATAAATTTGCTTTAATATTTTAAAGTTTTGGGATTTTCATTAAAAATCATCAAGCAAAATAAAATATAAAAAATACCAGTTGGATAAAATAAAAATGGACCAAAAAAATGAATAACAAAAAGACAAAATAAACCAATTAAAATTCCTAAATAAAAAATACTATTATTAGTTAAGCAATAAGCCTTTCGAACCCCTTGCCAAAATAATATTCCTAAAAACCAAAAAAAACTTAAAAAACCAAACAATCCTAAATCTATCCAATTTTCTAAATAACCCCAATCAATGTGAGGAGTTTTTATAATTTTTTTCATCGCATAATCATAAGCAACAATTTCAGAGCCTAATCCAGAGCCTAAAATTGGATGTTCTTTAAATTTTTTAAAACCAGCATCAAGCCGTTCAAGTCTAGACATCGTGCTAGCTTCTGTTTCTGGATTAAAAATTGTTTCTATTCTATCATTTAAAATGACAAAATTAGTTTGAATATTTTTATGATTACATAAATAAAAAATTAAAAAACTTTCTAATAAAAAAATTACAATTAAACATATAGAAAAAATTATTTTTCTTTTTAATGGAACTTTTAAAATTAAACATAAAAAAATAAAACTAATAATAAATCCCAAAAGAAAATTTCGAGTGAACTTTCTAAAGTAAAAAATAAAATTGAAATTATAATAAGAAAAAAAACTAAGGTTAAAATATCTGAAGACATAACAACACGAAAAAAATTATTATTCATTGTGGCAATTTTTCCAATAATATATTCTCTAAACCATTGATAATAAATTCCTCCATGCACAGCTAAGTGACTAGCAAATAAATAAAGCGTTGTAATTGTTAAAGCGCTGGTAGCAATAATTGTTCCGCTAAATATTTGAAATACTTTTGTTATTTCACATTTTTTTGAATCAGAAATTAAATCAAAAAATGGAAAAATTAATAAAAGATAACTATAACAAACTAAATCAGCAAAAATTAAATTTAAAGAATTTCCTCTTATTATTCCTAATATTCCAGCTAAAGCAATAAAAAATAAAGCAAAAGCAAATGATTTAAAAAAGAATGATTTTGTAAAATTTTTTATTTGTAATTTTAAAGATTTATAATCCCATATTTTTTGAATTATCCAAACAAACATAAAAACAACAAACAAAGCAAAACGAATTGAAAGACTTTTAAATTCAAAAAGATGTCCATCAATACCAGCTAAAAATTCAAAAATAAGAAATAAAAAACCATATTCTATTTTCCAAAAACTTAATCCAATAAGAGTAAATATTATTAAAAAAAAACCAAAAAATTCTACTCCAGGTTTAAGAAAACCAAGAAAAGAAAGAAGATAAATAAAAATAGAAGCAAAAAAAGTATAAAGAGTTAATTTTCCAACAAAAACTATATTCATAATTTTTTATTTTTTTTATAAATAAATATTATTTTCCTCTATATTGAAGGGCTTCGGCAATATGATTTTTTTGAATACTTTTTGATTCAGCCAAATCAGCAATAGTTCGGGCTATTTTAAAAATTCGATAAAAACTTCTGGTTGATAAATGCATTCGTTCAATTGCTAATCTCAGTAATTCCAAACTTTCTTCATCAATTTTACAAAATTCTTTCACTTCTTTATTTCTCATTTCTGAATTAGTAAAAATTTTATGTTTTTTAAAACGTTGTGATTGAATATCTCTCGCTTTTTGAACTCTTTTCCTAATTTCATCAGATGATTCTGCCACTTTTTCTGAGGTTAATTCTTTAAATTCCACTTGAGGAACCTCTAAATGTAAATCAATTCGATCTAAAAATGGTCCAGAAATCTTTTTTTGATAACGCTCTATCTGTATTGGACTGCAAGTACAATTTTTCTTTGGATCATTTTGATATCCACAAGGACAAGGATTTTGACTAGCAATCAAAATAAAATTTGAAGGAAAAGTAAGTGTTCCTTGAGCTCGAGAAATCGTTACAATCCCATCTTCCAAGGGTTGTCTCAATGATTCTAAAACATTTCGAGGAAATTCTGGTAGCTCATCTAAAAATAAAATTCCACGATGAGCCAAACTAATTTCTCCTGGCTTAGGAAATTGTCCGCCACCTACAAGAGCAACAGCCGAAGAAGAATGATGTGGGCTTCTAAATGGTCTTTTAAAAATTAAAGGCTGATCAGATGGCAATAATCCAACAATGCTATAAATTTTAGTTACTTCTAAGGCTTCTTTTTGTGCCAATAAAGGCAAAATTGAAGGCATTGCCATAGATAATAATGTTTTTCCACTACCAGGAGGTCCTTTCATTAAAACATTATGTCCGCCAGCTGCAGAAATTTCCAATGCTCTTTTCACAAATTCTTGTCCTTTAATATAAGCCATATCTACCTCATATTCTATTTTTTCTAAAGAAAAATCTCCGGCACCCTCTGAAATCAAAGGAATCATTTCTTCTTCTTTTGTTAAATGTCTAACGAGTTGATTAAAATCTTTAATAGGAAAAATATTTAATCCTTTGACTAAATTGGCTTCTTTAATATTAATTTTTGGGATAAATAAATTTTTTATTCCTTGTTGTTTGGCAAATATTGCCATTGGCAAAATTCCATTAGTATGACGCAATCGTCCGTCTAAGGCTAACTCCCCAATAAAAAGACTATTATTTATTTCAAACTCAATTTCATTTGAAGCTAAAAAAATTCCCACGGCAATGGGAAGATCATAGGCTGGCCCCTCTTTTTTAATATCAGCTGGGGCTAAATTAATTGTTAAACGACCTCGAGGAAACTCAAGTCCGCTATTTTTAATGGCCGATCTCACTCTTTCTTTGGATTCTTTAACAGCAGCATCTGGCAATCCAACGGTTGTTATGTTTGGCAAACCACCCAAAATATCTACTTCTACTTCAACTGGAACACAATCTAACCCAATAATGGCCACAGAATTTACCTTAGCAAACATAGAGAAATTTTAAATTATAAATTTTAAATTGATTTAATAAAAATAGCATTTGTCCTTTTAAATGATTGTCTATAAGCCATATTTCTTATTGTAATAAATATGTTATGTGTTTTTTTATTTCAAATCTATGAAATTATATAAAATCGTCGCTCCTTCGCCAAACAACAAAATTCTGCCAGAATCAGGAAAAACGCCCATAGAATGATGATACCTTTTACTATGTTTATAAATTTATTTCTGCCAACCCGAAATAAATTGCCAAAAAATCTTAAAAATAATAAAGAAATTTCTGGCTATTTTGTACAACATATCGTTATCTAACACTTTATAGAATACTTTTATTTATCAGTTTAACTACGCTCTTAATATCATGTTCGGCAGTTGCTTTTTTCATGACAGTCGCAAAATCTGTCCGTTTTATGCCAATAAAACTTGAAATGGGCAGTTTATGTTGAAGAAGAAATAGCTGGCCAAGCAGTCGGGCGATTCGACCGTTATAATCAAAGAACGGATGAATCAATAAAAACTGATGCATCATCCAAGCTAAAAGCTCGATTTTTTCATCCTGTGTTTTTGCGTGTTTATGTCGTTCGTTGTAATCGGACTCCCAATTAGCTATTAGCTCGGGCATTTTGAAAAATTTAGGCGGTTCGTAATATCCGACAGTCACTTCTTTTTTTCTGAAATTGCCAGCCTCATCAAAAACATGCCCTGCAATTTTTTTATGGAGCTCCTTGGCTATTTTGACGCTAATAGGCAGATTTTCATATTCGCGCAACAAAAAAGCATTTACATTGGCTACGCCGTCAGTTATCAACGCTTCAATTTCTCCAACAGAAAGAATCCCAAACCTAGTTTCGCGATAAGTTGGCTTTGTCTTTGACATAATATGAATTAGGGATAACGATTTTTTTGTGAGCGCCTTCTTTGATTAGATTGTCGATTTGTAGCTTGTAACGCTCAGCAATAATCTTTTTAGAAAAGATAGCTTCGTCTTCCATGGCCATGTTGTCATAAACAAGGTTAACAAAGATTTGCCTAAAATATTTTTTCCGATTTTTATTGTTTAGATTTATTGTTTTCATATTTATATGATAAACAAAAATGGCGGTTTTGTCAATAAAATGAGATAACTTACATTTGGCTAAAAATTTTACATTCTAAACATTATTATTTTGACCGAAGTGAGCGAGTCATCGAGCAAACAAAAAGAAAATAATATTGAAATTCCAATACAAAAATTTAAAATTTCTTAATTTATCGCCACTTTTATACTTTTTCCCATTGTAGAACACAAGGCAATATTTTTAATAAAAATTCCTTTTGATTTCAAAGGTTTGCTTTTTTTTATTATTTCTAAAAATGTTTCAAGATTTTCTTTTAATTTTTCTAAAGACCAAGAAACCTTGCCAATTGCTTGATGAATATTTCCCGAATCATCATTTTTAAAAGAAACCTTGCCTTTTTGTAATTCTTCTATGGTTTTTTTAAAATTTGTTGTTACTGTTTCAGTTTTCGGATTAGGCATTAAACCTTTTGGTCCTAAAATTCGAGCAATTTTAGCTAAACTTTTCATTATTTCTGGAGTAGCAATAGCAACTTCAAAATCACATTTTCCTGTTTGTTTAATTTTTTCAATTAAATCTTCTCCGCCAACTAAATCAATTCCTAATTTTTGAATTTCTTTAATTTCATCTTCTTTTTCAGTAAAAACAGCTATTCTTTTTGCCTTTCCAAAACCATGTGGTAAAATCACAATTCCACGAACTTGTTGATCGCCCTTTTTAACATCAATGCCCAATTTTAAATGAACATCCACGCTTTCATCAAATTTAGCTTTAGCATTTTTTTTAATTGTTTCAATAGCTTCAATAATTGTCATAAAGTTAAAAGTTAAAAGTTAAAAATTCAAAGTCAAAAGTTAAAAATTAAAAGTTAAAAGTTAAAACTAAAATTTCTTTAACTTTAACTTTACACTTTTAGCTTCCAACGATCTCAATCCCCATCTGTCTTGCTGTGCCTTCAATAATTTTCATCGCAGAATCAATATTATCTGTATTAAGATCAACCATTTTTTCTTCGGCAATCTGTTTTATTTGTTCCTTTGTTACTTTGCCAATTTTATTTTTATGTGGTTGATCAGATCCTTTTTGAATCTTTGCTGCTTTTTTTAAAAGTTCAGAAGCAGGCGAAACCTTTAAAATAAAATCAAAAGTCCGATCTTGATAAACAGTAATTTCCACAGGAATAATACTGCCTATTTTTTGTTTTGTCGCTTCATTAAATTTTAAACAAAAATCCTGAATATTTAAACCATGTTGACCCAAAGCAGGACCAATAGGTGGGGCTGGATTTGCTTGTGCAGCTTGGATTTGAAGTTTTATTTTTGTTTTAATAGGCTTCATAAAAAGTTTAAAGTTTAAAGTTTAAAATACAAAATTTAATTAATTTTCAGTCTCTTTATCATTTCTTGTCTTAATTTATTTTTAGGCAACATTTGATAAACTGCTTTTCTTAAAATTTCTCCAGGATCTTTTTTAAAAACATCTTTCATTTTTACTCTTTTTAATCCTCCAGGATAACCTGTATGATGAAGGTATTCTTTATTTTCTAATTTTCTTCCTGTAATTTTAATTTTCACTATATTTTTTATTTCAACAAAATCCCCTTGATCTAAATTGGGCACAAAATTTAATTTATTTTTTCCACGCAAAATAATTGCTATTTTAGTAGATAATCTTCCTAAAACCTTATCTGTTGCGTCTATTATGTGAATTTGTCTAATATTTTTATTTTGTTCTTTCATAAAATAATTTATAATTTATAATTTCTTAAACAAACTTAATTAAAACCATTTCAGCGCCATCACCTCTTCGTCGACCTAATTTAATAGTTTGAGTATATCCTCCATTTCTTTCTTTATATTTAGGACTTAATACTTCTAAAACTTTTTTTGCTGTGGTTCTTTCTGGTAAATAAGCTAAAAGACTTCTATATGTTGTTAAATTATTAATTTTCCCTTTAGTAATTATTTTTTCCACTACGCCACGCAATACTTTTGCCTTAGCTTCTGTTGTTTTTATTTTTTCATAAATAACCAAACTAGCTGCTAAATTTTTAAATAAAGCAATCCTTGGTCCAGTTTTTCTACTTAAAATTTTACCTTTTTTTCTATGTCGCATAATAAAAAGTTAAAAGTTAAAAATTAAAAGTTAAAAATTTTAACTTTTGTTATTTTGTTTTTTTTGATTTTTCTTTTTTAATTATTATTTTTTTAATTTTTTGTTCTTTTTCTTTTGTAGTTTTTATTTCTTGTTTTTTTGATTTATTTTTTTCTTCTTTTTTATCTACTATTTTTTTAACTTCCTTTGTTTTTTCTTTTTTAATAATATTTTTTTCTTCCAATATTTCTTTATCTTTTAGCATAACAACTTTTTCTTGTTTTTGTTCTTCTAATATAAAATTAAAATGATCAATTAAAATTTGAGTTGATTTTTGCAATGCTTCTTTTGGAGTAATAGTCCCGTCTGTTTCTATATCTAAAACCAATTTATCATAATTTATTTTTTCCCCAACTCTAACATTTTCAATTTCCATCCCAACTTTTCTTATTGGAGTAAAAATAGAATCAATAACAATTACGCCTAATTCAAATTTATCTTTTCCTTTATCTTCTACTGGTACGTATCCTAGACCAGATTCTACCCAAATTTCCATTTCTATTTTAGCATTTTTATTAGTTGTGTTAAAAATATTTAAATCAGAATTAATTATTTCTACTTGAGAGGGAGCTTTAATATCTTTTGCTTTTACCTTTTTTTCTCCTTCAATATTTAAAGTTAATCTATATAAACCAGGAGTAAAAATTTTTATTCTTAAAAGTTTTAAATTTAACACAATTTCAATTGCATCTTCTTTAACATAAGGAATAGCAGAAAATTCATGAGCAATTCCTTTAATTTTTACAGCAGTAACTGCTGCTCCAGACAAAGATGACAATAAAACTCTTCTTAAGGCATTACCAAGGGTTACTCCGTATCCTGGATAACATGGTTCAAGAATAATTTTTGCTTTATTTTTATCTTCTTTATTCTCTTGAATTTCAATTTTTGTAGGCAAAGATATGTTTTCCATAAAAAATTTAAAAAATTAAAATTAAAATTATTATAACTATTATCTATAATATAAAATAAACAAAACTAAATGTCAATTTTTTTTATATTGAGATATTATCACATTTTTTCTATCTCTTCAATACCTAATAAATTTAATCCTTTTTTTAAAACAATTGCTCCGCATTGTATAAGCGCTAAACGGGCTTTTTGCACTTTTTCTGATTCAGCTTTAATAACTGAATGTTGATGATAAAATTTATTAAAACTTGAAGCCAATTTTAAAAGATATTCAGCTAAAATTGCTGGATTATAATCTAACGCTGCTTTTTTTATAACATCAGAAAACTCAAAAATTCGTTTTCCTATTTCCCATTCTTCCTCTTCTTTTAAATAAGAAAAATTTATATGTTTATATTTAGAGGTTGAACCTCCAAGCATTAATTTTTTTAAAATACTTTGAATTCGCGCATAAGTGTATTGTAAATATGGTCCAGTTGCTCCTTCAAAAGAAAGAGACTGTTTGGGATTAAAAATAATTCTTTGTTTTGGATTTACTTTTAATAAATGAAATTTTATTGCAGCCAAACTAATTTTTTCTGCTCTTTGTCGCAATTCTTTAAGAGAAATATTTTGATCTCTCTTTTTAATTTCTATTTGAGCCATTTCACACATCTCATTTAATAAATTATCAGAATCTACTACTATGCCTTCGCGTGATTTCATTTTTCCTTCTGGTAAATTGACCATTTCATGAACTAAATGAATACATTTTTTTTGCCACTTAAAATTTAACAGTTCCAAAATTTTAAATAAAACCTGAAAATGATAAATTTGTTCAGTGCCAGTAAGAATAATTGATTGATCTAATTTAAATTGACTAAATTTTAATTTTGCCAATCCAATATCTTGAGTCATATAAACGCTTGTTCCGTCTGCGCGCAATAACACTTTTTTATCCAAACCATATTGAGTCAAATCAATTTCTATGGCTTTATCCTCTCTTTGATAACAAATCCCTTTTTTTAAAGCTTTTAAAATTATTTCTTGACCTACTTTATAAGTTTGATTTTCAAAATACCATTGATCAAAATTTATTCCAATTCGCTGATACGTTTTTTTAAACCCATATAACACCCATTTGTTCATTTTTTTCCATAATTTCATTATTTCCACATCTCCTTGCTCCCATTTTTTAAGCATTTCTAAAGCTTCTTTATAAAGATTTGTTTCTGTAATTTTTTCTAAACTTTTTTTTTCTTGTTCTTTTTTTGCCTTTTTATCAAACATTACATAAAAATTTCCCACAAAATGATCACCTTTAATTTTTTCATTTGTTGGTGTTTTATTTTCTCCCCATTTTTGATAAGCCAACATTGCCTTACAAATATGAATACCTCGATCATTAACTGAATTGGCTTTAATCACTTGATAATTATTTTCTTCTAATAAATTAGCCAGACTCATACCCAAAATACTGCTTCGAAAATGTCCTAGATGCAATGGTTTATTGGTATTGGGCGAAGAAAATTCAATTATTATTTGTTTTGATGAAATTTTTTGTTTCTTTTTTTCATGTAGCTTTTTATAAATATTTTCAAAAAATATTTCTCTATGAATAAAAAAATTTAAATAAGGGCCAGTATTTTTTATTTCTTTTATTATTTTATCGCATTTAATTTCTTGCGCCAAACTTTCAGCAATTTCTTTTGGAAATTTTTTTATTTCTTTTGCTAATAAAAAACAAGAAAAACAAAAATCCCCCATTTTTGCTTCAGGTGGTTGTTCAATAACTATTTTTTCGCTTTTAATTTTAATGCCAAATTTTTTTAAAACAATTTTTTTAATTTGATCTTTTAAATGTTGGAGCATAAATATTATAGAAGACCAGTTTTTATTGCTAATAACCTCTGATTAGGAAATTACATTAACAATTTTTGTTTCTTTAAGTTTTCCATTAAATTTCATTAATTTTCGAGCAGTAAAAACTACCTTTCCTTTACAGACGGCAAAAAGAGTGTCATCTTTTCCTTTTTTAACATTTTCTCCTGGATGAATTTTAGTTCCTCTTTGACGAATAATAATACTGCCCGCTTTAGCGATTTGTCCGCCATATAATTTAACTCCCAAACGTTGTCCTTGTGAATCGCGACCCAACGCGGTTGATCCACCTGCTTTTTTATGTGCCATAAAAATAAGTAACCCGTAACAAATAATCAGTAACGAGTAATAAAAATAAATATTTAAATTAAATTATTTTTTGAAATTGTAAAAGTTTCTCTAATCTAATTACTCTTTTTTCTAAAAATTCAAATTCTTCTAAATTAACTTTCTTTTTAAATCCATTTTTTATAAATTCTATATTAGTTTTAATAATTTCTATATCTACATTTATTGAACCAATTGTTTTAGTATGAGAATTTAAAATTTTTTTGATATCTAAAAACTGTTCAGCTATTACTCCTACTTTAGAATCAAAATCTTCTATACATGCACCTAAATAATGTTGGTATTCTTTGCGTTGTTCTTTTAAAATTTTCTCAATTTTTTTATCATTAATTTCCATAAAAATTAATTTAAAAAATTAATTCATTAATTTTTTCCCAATCCGTCTCGTTTAGAACAGTGATTTTTTCATCAGCGATGATATAAAAATAATCATTGATAAAAAGCGCTCTTTTAGCGGAAATTTGACTAATCACTTTTACTAATTTTAGTTTATTATTTTCATAGGAAAAAATATAACCACCTTTTTCACCGGGCAAAAAGAAAATATTATGTTTTTTATCTAACAAAAAAACGTGATGATTATCCAAAGCCTCGGACCAATATTCATCCAAAATATATTTATCAATTTCTTTTGGATTTTCTGGCAAAGCAACATCAAAAAGAGAAAGCTTTACTTGTTGATTTTCCTTACCAATGCCTAAAATAATATCATTGGAAATTGGATGCAAATAAGAAGAATAACCCGGAATTTTTAACTCACCTTTCATTTCTGGATTTTTTGGATCAGATAAATCCAAAACATAAAAAGGATCAGTTTGTCTAAAGGTAACCAAATAGCCTCTATCTTTTATAAATCTAGCAGAATAAATTTTTTCTTTAAGTCCCAAATCTTTAATTGAACCAATTGTTTTTAAATCCTTGTCCAAAACATAAATATCATTCGCGCTTTTTTGTTTTATGCCAAATCCAAAACCATACCATCCATTAAATCTTTCGCCAATCGTTGTCGCAATTCTTAAATTATTTTTATATTCATCCAAAGCAAATTGATTTAAGGGATAACCCGGGACATTGCCTGTCGCGGTAATGTCAAATTTTTCCAAATCTATTTTGACTATTCCGGTTTTTTCCATTTCTCTATTGTGTTTATTTAAATAATTAGACATTCTGTTTGAAAATTCATTTTCTATTTTCATCCTCTCATCATTATTCAAAGAGCTTTGATATTTTTCAAAAAGAAATTGAAATTCAATTAATTTGGCCTGTAAACTAATATCATATTTTTCCAATTTTTCCATTTTTTCATTTAATGAATTTGGAAATATATCTTGATTTTCTTTTAAAAAAGCGGAAATAAAATTAATCACACTTTCATTATAAGAATAGGTGATATAAATTCCATTTTCCGACATATAAATTATAGAATCATTAGAAGATCCAATAAAGGAAATATTTTTTTCAATTTTTCCTGAAACAGGATTTAGTGTCATAGCGCTAAAAGTTGTGTCCACTGGAACTTGGGAAACTGGATGATAAATATCTAAACATTTAATTTCCAAAGGTGTTTTGTCTATTGTTAATAATTTAATTTCACATGGTCGGGGCTGTGATTGATCAATCCATGTTTTAGTTACTAAATATATTTTATTTTTATAAAGCCTGCTATCAGCTATGGAAACATTGTTTTCTAATTTTATATTCCATTTTTTTTCTGGTGATTTTGGATTTGAAATATCATAACCAAAAATTTCTTGTCCGGAAAAAATAACCAAAATATTTTTATCTAAAAGTAATGTTCCTGTTTCATTAATTCCTTTTATTAAAGATAAATCAGCTGGCGGAAAGGCATTGATTATTTTTGTTTTGTAAGGCATTACTCCAGAAGGAAATAATCTGTTTTCTTCTTCCCAATAAATTTGTTTTGAAGAAAAATAAATTTCCTTGCCATTTGTTTTAACAATATCTGGTTCGTCAATTCCCAAAACTTGAACATTTGTTTCAGAAACTCTTTCTAGATTTGCTGTTTTTGATTCCGTTTGTTTATCTAATGCCATTATTGGTATTTCTTCATTTGTCATCATTTCCGTTTTACGTCCTCCGCCACCATAATAATTTCCCGTTTCAGTCATTGAAGTCTGCAAATAAGTTTTAAATTCTTCCTCTGATGTAAACTTTTTAATTTTTTCTGTTTTCATTAAAGAAGTATTTTTAAAAGGATAGTTAAAATCAGGGTATAAAAGTTTATTTTCTAATTTTCTATTACTAATAATAATTAATAAAACAGCTATTAAAAAAATAACCACAATAATAATTATTCCAATTTTTTTATCAATTTGTTTTTTAAAAATTTGCATAAATTTTATTAGAACTATTAATGTTTTATTAGAATAACACATTTTTTTAAAAAATGTCAAATTACTGAACTTTGGCAAATTTAAATTTTTACTCTTCAACCCCACGGTTGGGCTGTTCTAAAATAATGACATCATAAAGTTTACATTATTTGTACATTTTTCAATTAGAAATTAAGAAACCCTCTAAATCTCCCTTATCAGGGAGACTTTATGGAAGAAGGATTTTCAAAATTATTTTTATTTTATTTTTTTATTTTTGTTTTTATATTAAAAATTTTCTCTAAAATTTTCTCTTGACGATCTTTATTATTATAAATAGCCCATAAACTTTCATATAATGTATTTTTTAAAAACATCTTTGCGTTATTTCGTTCATCTTCAGCTAAAGAACTTATTTCTTTAGAATAAGAAACATTTTCCATTTCCTCTAAACAAGCAGTTATTGAATAAATATTACCCTCTTTTTCTGTTATATACTTTATTTTTGGATTACATTCTTCTAATTTTTTAAAAAATCCCTCTTTATCTATATTAGAAAATTCTGTTCTAGTAAATACTTTATCTAAATTTTCGAAATATTTTGCTTCTAACATAAAATTTGTTTAATAAATTAACCCTTATATAATAGATTTGTTGTGAATTAGGATTTAATTAAAATTTATTTATTTTACTCTATTACCCTAAATACTTCTTCAACACTTGTTATGCCATCTAAGGCTTTTAAAAGTCCGTCTTGAATCATAGTAATCATTCCTTGCTCAATGGCTATATTTTCTATTTTCTCTTCAGAAATTTTTTGCGAAAGAATACCTTCTTTAATTTTAGAAGTCATAATTAAAATTTCATAAATTCCTATTCGTCCTTTATAACCAAACTGATTACATTTCTCACACCCCTTTCCTTTATAAAATTTTAAATTATTTAAATCATCTTGAGATTTATAGCCTTTAGGAAGTTTTTGTAATATTTCTTTAACTCTTTTTAATGTTTCTTTTGGTATTTCTTCCTCTTCTTTACAAAAAGGACAAATTTTACGAATTAATCTTTGCCCTATTATTGCATTAATAGCAGGAGCCAATAAAAAAGATTTAACATCCATAGCCAAAAAACGCGGAATAGTTGCTGCTGCGCTATTAGCATGAAGAGTAGAAACAACTAAATGTCCTGTTAAAGCAGCGTTAATGGCTATTTCAGCTGTTTCTAAATCGCGAATTTCTCCCACCATAACAATATTTGGATCTTGCCTTAAAATTGCTTTTAGTCCCATAGCAAAAGTATAATTTTTACTTGCATTAACTTGGCTTTGATTAATCCCTGTTAATTTATATTCAATTGGATCTTCTAAAGTAATAATTTTTACTCCGGGTTTATTTAATTTATTTAAAATAGCATAAAGCGTCGTTGTTTTTCCTGATCCTGTTGGTCCGGTAGTAAGAATCATTCCGTTTGGTCTTTCAACTTCTTTTTTTAATTGATTAAAAACACGATCATGTAAGCCTAAATCTTCAAAAGATAAACCTGCTTTTGAAGATCTTAAAAGTCTCATCACCACGCTTTCTCCAAAAGCAGTGGGTATACAAGAAATTCTTACATCAATTCGATCATTAGTTAAATAAATAGTAAATCTTCCATCTTGGGGTTGATCTATAATATTTATTTTAAGGCTAGAAATTAATTTTATTCGAGAAATAATTTTTGGCCAAATGGTTTTATCTAAAGAAGCAATTGTATAAAGAATTCCATCTATTCTAAATCTTATTTTAACTTCATCTTCTTCTGCTTCAATATGAATGTCTGATACTTCACTTTTAATCCCGGAAGCAATAAGCATTGTAATAATATTGGTTAAAGATGCATATTTAAGTTTTTCTTTAAAATCTTCAAAGCTAATAAATTCTTTTTGAAATTTCATTAAATCTTCCTCTGTAATATCTATTCCTTTTTTAATTTCTTTAATTTTTGGCAAAAAATTATATTGTTTAAGAGCAAACTGAAAACTTTCTTTGGACATTAAATAAACTACTACTGCTTGATGATATTTTTCTTTTAATTCAGAAATTAATTTTGAAATATCAAAAGTCAAAGGATTAATGCTGGCGATTTTTATCTCTTTTTGAGTTTTTAAAAAACAAATAATTTTAAATTTTTCTGCTTGTTCTTGCTCAACTAAAACCAAAGCCTCTAAACTAATAGGGAATTTTGTTAAATTAACATAATTTAAATTCAATTCTTGGGCTTTTTTTTGAACTTCCTCTTCTTTTTTAACTAATTCCATTTCTTGCACTTTTTTTTCTAATCTTTCTTCAGTGTTATTACTATTTAAAACCACTTCTATGTTTTTATTTCCTAAAACTATTTTAGACCTTATTTTTTTTTTCTCTTTTTTATTTAATAAATCAGAAATTGTAAAATTGGACATATATTAATTTAAATTATTTTAGCTTAGTTTATTGTTTTTTTAATTCTATTTTATAAACAAAAAAAATAAAGTCAAGTTTAAACATTTTTAAATTTGACTTTATTGTTTGGCTATATTATTATTTGGCTACAATTTTATTTATTTTTAATTTATTTATTTTATGTTAACTATTCGTTTGTCACGTGTAGGCAAAAAAAAACAACCTAGCTATCGTTTAATTCTTTCGGAAAACGCTAGAGATCCATGGGGAAAATCTTTAGAATTTTTGGGTAATTACAATCCAAGAACCAACCCTTCTGTTGTTAATCTTGAAGCAGAAAGAATTAAATATTGGATCTCTAAAGGAGCACAAACCTCAGCAACAGTACATAATCTTTTAGTAAGTCAAAAAATTATTATAGGACCAAAAGTAAAAGCCGACAACGTAAAAAAGAAAAAAACAAAAGAATAAAATTTAAATTTAAATTATAAATTAATTTCCTAGAAGCTAAACTAAAGGCTATTTTTTTATGGACAAAGATTATATTATTCAAACTCTAAAAAAACAAATAGAAAAATTTGAATCAGAAATTTCCATTGAAAAAACTGGGATTGTTTTAGAAGTAGGAGACGGAATTGCAAAAATTTCCGGACTTTCTGATGTAAAAATGAGCGAAATGATAGAATTTTCAGACCAAATTTTTGGCGTTGTTTTAAATTTAGAGCAAGATCTAGTTGGAGTCATTATTTTAGGAGAATATAAAAATATTAAAGAGGGTGATATTGCAAAATCAACAGGAAAAATTTTAGAAATTCCAGTTGGCAATGTTTTAATTGGCAGGATTGTAAATGCTTTGGGACAATCTATTGACGAACGAGGAGAAATTAAAACAGAAAAATTTTATCCTGTTGAAAAAATTGCCCCAGGAGTTATTACTAGAAAATCTGTAAATATTCCTTTGCAAACAGGAATAAAAGCAATTGATTCAATGATTCCTATTGGCCGAGGTCAAAGAGAATTAATTATTGGTGATCGACAAACAGGAAAAACAGCCTTAGCAATTGACACAATAATCAATCAAAAATCAGTACCAGAAGAATCAAGGCCAATTTGTATTTATGTGGCTATCGGCCAAAAAGAATCGAAAATTGCTAAAATTGTGGCAAAATTAGAAGAAAAAGGAGCAATGGAATATACAATTATTTTGACTGCTTCTGCTTCTGATCCAGCTGCCTTACAATTTATCGCTCCTTATACTGGTTGCGCAATAGGAGAATATTTTATGGACCAAGGAAAAGATGTTTTAATTGTTTATGATGATTTATCAAAACATGCTTGGGCATATCGACAAATTTCTTTATTGCTCCGCCGACCACCTGGCAGAGAAGCATATCCAGGAGATGTTTTTTATTTACATTCCAGACTTTTAGAACGCGCTTGTCGATTAAATGAAGAAAATGGCGGAGGATCTTTGACTGCTTTACCAATTATTGAAACGCAAGGAGGTGATGTTTCTGCTTATATTCCCACAAATGTTATTTCAATTACTGACGGCCAAATTTATTTAGAAAGCGATTTGTTTTATCAAGGAATTCGACCAGCGGTAAATGTGGGTCTTTCAGTATCTCGTGTAGGATCTGCGGCGCAAACCAAGGCGATAAAAAAAATTGCTGGAAAATTACGATTAGAATTGGCACAATTTAGAGAATTGGCTGCGTTTGCTCAATTTGGACAGGATTTAGACGAAATAACAAAAAGTCGCATTGAGCGAGGAAAACGTTTGACTGAAATTTTAAAACAAGGACAATTTGAGCCGATGCCTACTGAGCATCAAGTAGCGATAATTTTCGCTGCAACACAAGGACTTCTTGATGATGTACCTGTTGAAAAAATTAAAAGTTTTGAAGAAAAATTTCACGAATATTTAAAATTAGAGCAAAAAGAATTATTAGATGAAATTAAAGAAAAAAAAGAATTAACAGAGGAAATTGATAAAAAATTAAAAGGAGCGCTTGAAGAATTTAAAAAAAGATTTGATTTATAAAAATTTTAATTGGGCGGTTAGCTCAGTTGGTTAGAGCACTACATTGACATTGTAGAGGTCAGAGGTTCAAATCCTCTATCGCCCACCATACTTTTATAAAGTGGGTGCGTATGATTAGAGCGCCCCGATGAACATCGGGGAGTACAGAAGTTCAAATCCTCTATCGCCCTACATAATTTTAAAATATTTTTCTTGTCCTTGACATTTTTTTAAAAAAGTGTAATATATAAAAATATTATGCAAATTTTATTAAACAATAATTTCTTTTTTAAATTTTGCTTTAATCGATTTTTGAGATCAAGTGTTTGATTATAATAAAATTATAATCAAAAATTTTTTTTTAAAAAATTAAAAAAATTCAATGTTTCTTTTAAATATAAAAGTTTTAAAAAACTCCTGGTTAGCAAAAAATAATATTTTTTAGTGTCTAAACAAGAAAAAATAATAAAATAATTAAAATAAGGAGGATAAGATGAAGAAAAAAAGTTCTTTTTCAAAAAAAACAGGACACTCGTTACCCTTGGTGGTGATAAGCCACAAAAAAGAAAATTTTTATGTAATATATTTTAAAGGCGAATTTATTGGATTCGCCCGCTCTGAAGAAAGAGCAAAAAAAATAGCCAACATGGCTTTGTTTTAGTTTTAGGAGCAATAAAAAGGGGTATCTATTTTGATAGAGGCCCCTTATTTTTTTTGATATTTTTATAAAGTTAAATTATTATATACAAATAGTGCGTCAATGTTTGTTGTTTTTTAAAATATTGAATCTTAATTTTCTAAAAAGTTATTTTATGAATTTTATTACAAAAAAAATTTCAAAAAAACCTTAAGAGAAAAATTAAAAATTTTAATTGAAATTTTTTAGAAATTAGAAATTATCTATTTGATCTAAATAATCTTGAAGAAAAATCATTGCAGCCACAGAATCATCATTTTTTATTTTACTTCCTTTTAATAAAACCTTA
>PGYQ01000018.1 GCA_002839745.1 Candidatus Kuenenbacteria bacterium HGW-Kuenenbacteria-1 | reverse complement strand
TAAATAAGATTTTGATTTCCAGTTAAAGCAAACGGAAAATCTATATTCCCAACCATTAACCCTTTATCAGTTCCATTCCCCACAACCTTTACTGCCCCAAAGAATTGAGATGTTGCTGTACCTGTTACTGTTAGATTCCCTTTTGTAGTAATATTACCATTCCTTAGAATTTTAACTGCTACTCCGTCATTATTTTGTAATGTTAAAAATTCCCATGAAGTGGAAGCCCCATTATCTACAAAAATCCCTCTACGGCCATCACTATATGCCGTATCTGCACCACCAACCTGGAGAAGAGAATTAACTCGAGTTACTCCATTTATATCTAATTTCACTTTTGGATCAGTTGTCCCAACACCAACAAAGTTTCCATTATTAAAAATTACATCGTTTGCTATTAAATTTTTACTACTATTATACCTTAATGTTTGTCCTGATGCTCCAATTGGGAGCCCAACTTCTTCCCATTTTGATTTACAGTCTTCTTGAAAACAAATTTTACCGGACACAATAACATTTCCGTCTTTATCAATTTTAAATTTATCATTCCCAATCCCTGTTTGCAAAAGCATTAAATTCCCCTTTGTCAAAACATCATCTTTTATAACTCCATAAATAAGATTTTGCCCTTTCGTATAAATAATAGGGTTGTTGTAATCACCAACGCTTAACCCTTTATAATTAGCGTTACCAGTAGTGGAAACTGTCAAAGCTCCTGCTTTTGTTTGCGCTTCATCACTAGTTGTTATTATTTTTAAAGGCACGGGACATATTTCGCCAGGATCACAATTAGGTTCGTCCCACGCCAAAACTGGAATTGTAAAAAAAGTAACAAGGAACAAAAAACAAGTAACAAAAAAAATAAAAAGCAATTTTTTAAAAATATTTTTTTTCATATTTTTCTTTTTAAGAAAGCTAAAAACTGATTAAAGTATCATGTAATTTTATAAAAAAGCAAGGTGTTCTTTGCCCCCCCCTGATAAGGGGGGTTAAGGGGGTTTATAATTAATTCAAAATTCTAATTTGCCATAAGGTTCTTTCTAATTTTTCTTTTAGCTCAAAAAAATTTAATTTTTTAATTTCTAGTCGAGCCATAATCATAACATCAAGCCCAACCTCAATATTTGACAAATTTTTTCTAATTATTTCCCGCAATCTTCTTTTAATTAAATTTCTTTTATTCGCTTTTTTAGCTATTTTATTTGAAACAACAAACCCAAAACGAGAAACATCCAAATTATTTTTTAAAAATTTTATCCCAAATTCTCCTTTAAAACAATTTCTGCCTTTTCGAAAAATAAATTTAAAATCTCTATCTTTAGTTAAACGATATTGTTTGGGTAACATAAAATAATTTTTATAATTAAAATTATTTTTTAAGCTTGGGTTAAAAAAAGTTCTTTAAAATTAAACTTTAAATTAAGCTTTGATTAAAATATTAAATTTTGCCTTAATATCTTTAAATTAAGCGCTCAATTTTTCTCTTCCTTTGGCTCTTCTTTTTTTCAAAACATTTTGACCGTTTTTTGTGGACATCCGTTTGCGGAAACCATGTTCTTTTGCTCTTTGTCTTTTTTTTGGTTGATAAGTTCTTTTTGGCATAAAAAAATAATAAAATAAATAAAATAACTTTATAACTTTATAACTTTATAACTTTTATGGTGCGCGTGGATGGATTTGAACCATCGACCCCCACTTTATAAGAGTGATACTCTAACCACTGAGCTACACGCGCAAAAATTTAATAAATTTAATTAACATTCTCATAAACAAACCCGGTGATTTATTTTCGCAAAACTCTAAACTAAATATAAATTAAAATAAAGATAAAATCAAATTATGTTTAAATTATGTGGAAAAAATAAAAAAATTTAATTGCCTTCTATAAAAAAAAAAGCTAATATAAAAATATAAAAAATAAATTTTAAATACACTTTTAAAAATTAATTTATAATTTTATGTTTCAAAAAGAAGAAATTCAAAAAACAACGGAAACAATTATCGGCCCTTCTGTTAAATTAGAGGGCGACTTTAATGGCGAAGGCGATGTAATAATTGCTGGAATTGTTTTAGGAACTTTAAAAACTTTAGGTAATCTTAAAATTTTAAAAACAGCAAAAATCAATGCTAATATTAACGCTACTAATATAATAATTAGCGGTAAAATTAAAGGGAATATTAAGGCTTTAAAAAAAATAGAATTAACTCCAACAGCTAAAATTTTTGGAGACATAGAAACAAAAACTATTTCTATCGCCGAAGGAGCAATTTTTAATGGCAAATGCACAATGAACATTGAAGAAGAAAAAAAGAGTTAATAACTTCTTTAAAAATTATTTTTTCTTGTGGATTTTTTATTAATATCTTCTTAATAAAAAAAGAGTTTTTTTATTTCTATAAATTTTCCACAAAATATTAAAAAAATTTTAATATTTTTCGCACACTTTTTTTCTACACAAAACCCATCACTTACTTTTAAAAACTACTTTTCCATACAATCCACACCCCCCTTATTATTCTTATTAATTTTTTTAATTTATATATTTAATATAAATAACTCTATGAAATTTACTTGCTTACAAGAAAATTTAAATAAAGGATTATTTTTAGTTAGTCATATTGCTTTAAAAAATTCTTATTTACCTATATTAAATAATGTATTAATCCAAATAAAAAACAACACTATAGAATTAATTACTTCAAATTTAGAAATAGGGATTAAATGTCAAATTAGAGGAAAGACTAAAGAAGAAGGAAAATTTATTATTCCTTGTCAATTTTTAGTTAACTATATTGCTTTATTACCTAAACAACCTATTGAAATAGAAATAAAAAACTCTAAAATGTTTTTAGAATGTGATAATCAAAAAATGCAAATTAATAAAATTGCTTTTGCTGAATTTCCAACACTTCCAGAATTAAAAAATAAAATTCAATATAATTTAAAAATTATTGACTTTAAAAAAGCGTTGGAGCAAATAATTTCTGCTATTACTTTTAATGAGTTAAGGCCAGAAATAAGTGGGGCTTTGTTAAATTTTAATTCTCAGCCTAATTGGTTGACAATAGCAGGAACGGATAGTTTTCAAATTGCTGAAAAAAAAATTTCTTTTCAAGAAAATTCAGCAGATCTAATAAAACAAATAATAATCCCTTTTAAAACATGTCAAGAATTATTAAGAATTTTGCCAGAAGAAGAAAACGAGATAATTAAAATTTGTATTGATACAAACCAAATTTGTTTTTCTTTCCAAAACATAGAATTAATTTCACGAACCATTGAGGGGAAATTTCCTGATTATCCGCAAATAATCCCTAAAGAATATAAAACAAAAGTTTTATTAGATGTGGGCGAATTAATCAAAGGGATAAAAAGGCAAAGCTTATTTATTCCAAACAAGAAAAGAGAAATTAGTTTAAAATTTTCTTCTGTGGATCAAGAAATAATTATTTTTTCTAATAGCGTTATTGGTGAAAGTATTTCTAAAATAAAAGGGGATATTAAAGGGGAAGATAATGAGATTGTTCTTGATTATAAATATTTATTAAATGGGGTTCAAAGTTTAAAAAGCGATAAGGTGATTTTAGAAATATTTAATAAAAAACAACCATTAATTTTAAAGTCTCCTATGGAAGAAAAAAATTTATTTTATTTTATTTTTCCTCTTAAAGAAAAGGAGTAAAAATTTAAATAGTTTTTGTCTATTTTATGCACAGAAAAGTAGAAAAATTGATTAGACTTTCAAGAAAGGTTATTCGGCACGCGTCTTTAGAAAATGGGGCTATAGTGGCTGCCAATACAGATATGCCTTATTATTCTCGAGAGGCGGCAAATTATCGTTGGATTTGGCCTAGAGATGCGGCTTATATTTGTGTTGCTGCAGATATTTTGAAAATCCCCATTCAAGAGCCATTTTTCCAATGGCTATATAATCGACCGCAAAATTTTAAAAAATATAAATGTCTATATGCCAATTATGCCACAAATGGTCGGTTTGGTAGTATGGGAGGCGCGTTTCAACCTGATCAAGCGGGTACTATTTTGTGGGCCATCCATCATCATTATAAAAATAATTTCAAAAAGGCTTTAAAGTTTAAAGATTTAATTGAGCGTTTAGCTGACGGGGTATGTTCTAATTGGGGAGGGAAATTTTTTATTCCCAATACAGTGGATCTTTGGGAAGAAAATAAACGGCAGACTTCCACAAAAATAGAAAATAATCATACTTATTCTTTGGCTGCTTGTGCTAAAGGGCTTTTATTGGCGGATGAAATTATCCCTACTCAAATTTGGAGAGAAACAGCAACACAAATGCTTTTTGAAATTAAGGAGGCTTATGACCAAAGAAATAAATATTTTTTACGAAACAATGGTAAAATTAATGATTTGAATATTGACGCTTCTATGATGGGTTTGGTTTGGCCATTTGAAATTTATTCAGCGAATGACCCAAAAATAATCAATACAATTAAAAGAATTGAGAAAAAAATTGTGGTCAACTACGGTGTCCATCGTTTTGAATTTGATTATTTTGATTGTGAAGGATCAGCACAAGAGGGTGGAGGCGCTTGGCCTTTATTAAATTTTTGGATGTCAATATATTGGGGCCTTAAAGGGGATAAAGAAAAATCAGAAAAATATTATAATTGGGTTTTGGATAGAATAGGTAAATTTAAAAATTATTTGCCCGAACAAATTTTTTCTGATTTTAGAGTGGGTGTTTATCCTTTGGTTTGGAGTCATGCGATGTTTATCATTGCTAGTAAATATTTAGGGTATTTAGATAAGGATAAAAAATAAAAAATCCTTTATTAAATAAAAGATTTTTTATTTTGAATGATAATTTTTTCTATGGGCAGGGAGGGATTCGAACCCCCGAAGGCGAAAGCCAACTGGTTTACAGCCAGTCCCGTTTGACCGCTCCGGTACCTACCCTTAAGTTTATTTAACTTAGCATATAATTAGTTAAACAGCAAGGCTGGTTTTAGTTTTTAAATAAAAGATGGACAAAGTGTGGATAAATATTGTGGATAAATACAACGCCCTCTTTTAATTTGTATAAATTTTTGGTATATTATATATAAATTATTAGTAAGATTTCTCCTATAAGGAGATTATTTATTTTTTATAAATCCTATTTTTTGTTTGGAATAAAACATAAAATAGAGAATAAAGGGAATTTTTTATGGATAAAAATTTTATAGAAAAGATAAAAAAAAGTCTTTTAGAAGAGAAAGAAAAATTAAAAAAAAAATTAAATGAAATTGCTGTAAAAAATAAAAACGTAAAAGGCGATTATATTGCTAAGTTTCCTAATCTTGGGGACGAAGAAGATGAAAATATTTCAGAGGTAGCTGAATTTGAGGAAAATATTGGCACAGAGAATAGTTTGGAAATTTCTCTTCAGCAAGTTAATCGGGCTTTAGAAAAAATAGAAAAAAATAAGTTTGGAATTTGTGAAAAATGTGGCAAAGAAATTGAAGAGCGACGTTTTTTAGCTTTTCCCGCGGCTATTTTATGCCAAAAATGTATTAAAATTAAAAAATGATCAAAAGCTGTTTTCCACAAGGTTTAATTATTTTTTTTTCTTTAGTTCTATTTTTTATTGACCGTTTTTTAAAATATTTTTTTCTTGCTTCAAATTTTTCTTTTAATTCTAGATGGTTAAGCTTGGAAGTATTTAAAAATTCTGGAGTTGCTTTTGGTTTTTATTTAAATCTATTTATAATGTATTTTTTAATAAGCCTAATTTTATTGGGCTTATTTTTTTTCTTAATAAAAAGCTATCTTAAAAAAGATATGACTATTGTTTTTGCTTTAAGTTTAATAATCTTTGGCGCTTTTAGTAATTTAATTGATCGCTTTTTATATAATGCTGTTATTGATTTTATAAAATTTTTATTTTTTCCTATTTTTAATTTGGCTGATTTAATGATTTTAAGCGGGATAGGGATAATAATAAAATCAAAATTTAATTTAATTTAAAATTTATAATTCATAATTTCCTATGTTTTTTCGAAGTTTTAAAATTTTTATTTTTATATTTATAATAATTGTTCTCCCTGTTTTAGTTACTGGCTGTAAATGGGATTTGTCAAAGAAAACTTTTTCTAGTAAAAATGAGGAGATAAAAAAAGAGTTGATGGAATTAGTTAAAAAAGAATATAAATATAATGTGAAAGTGGAGATTATTAATAAAACTATCGGCGTTTATTTCCCTTTAAGTAATTTATTAGAAGATGATAAAGCAGAAGAGAAAAAACTTAATAAAGAAGTGGCAGAAAAAATTGATCATGTGATTTTTTTAACACATAGAGTAGCTTTGAGTTCTGATAATAATTTAGATTTTTATGTTATAAAAACTGTTGATATGGAAAATGGCAATGAATTATCTGTTGTAGGGTATTTTTATGATGTTTATCGAGCTCGCTTAGCAAATATTTCCAAAGGTGAATTTTCTCAAAGATTATTAAAAGGATTAAATAAAAATGACAAGATCATTAATGATTGGGAAGGAAAAAATTTTAAAATGAATGAAATTTTTTTGCCAGATTTTTTAGCTACTCAAATTGCTCAACGAATAAAAATTGCCACAACCAAAAAGAAAGATGAGACAGAAAAAAATAATTTTTTTTCTTTTGTGTTTGAAGATAAAAAACTAAAAGAAAAATTTGAAGCCAAAGAAATTCAGTGGGCATTAAAAGATAAAATTTTTACTTTTGTTTTAGAAATCCCTGATTATCAAGAAGAAAATGTTCAGGAAATTTTTAATTTAATTTTAAAAACAACAGCTGATGTATTATATGCTTATGATTTTGATTATAGTGCCACACGCATATTAATTAAAAATAAAACTGAAAATAAAAAAATCTTTTTTATTAATAAAAAAGATTTAGAATTATTTAGAAATAGAAAAATTAAAATAGAAGAATTGATTGATTAATAAGATATATAAAAATACGGGATTTATTTATGTTTTTTATTGTATCAAAATTTGAATGTTAATAAATTATTTTATCGCTATTTCATAACAATTTTCCAAAAGAAAAGCTACTGTTAAAGGGCCAATACCTCCTGGAACGGGAGTGATAAACCGTATTTTTTTAAAAACATTTTCAAAATCAACATCCCCAACGCTTTTATTTTTAATTAAATTATAACCTATATCAATAACAACAGCATCCTTTTTGACCATATCTGCGGTGATAAATTTTGGTTTTCCAATAGCAATAATTAAAATATCCGCTTGTTGAGATATTTTTTTTAATTCTTGAATTTTGTAATTTTTTGAATAAAAATAAATAGCAATATTTAATTTAAGTTTTTTTAATAAAAATTTTAAAGGTTCAGTAAAAATTTTATTTTTAGCAATAATCAAAACTTTTTTTTGTTTTAAATTAGATGTAGGAATAATTTTTAAAAATTCAATGATCGCTTTAAAAACAGGAGAGATAATTATTTTGTTTTTAATATTTTGAGGATGAAATCCATCAACATCTTTTTTAGGATTAATAGTTTTGATAATTTTATTTGTGTTTAGTTCTGCAGGTAATGGCAATTGAACTAAAATCCCATGGATATCTAAACGTTTATTAAGATTTTTAATTAAGGTAATAATTTTTTTCTCTAAAACTAATATAGTTTTTTCTTTTTTAAAAGTGAATAATTCAAAATATATTCCTATCTCTTTGCAGGCTTTTTCTTTTATTTTTACATAAACATTTGAAGCTTTATTTTGTCCAACCAAAATAATTGCTAAACCTGGTTTAATTTTAAGTTTAGCAATTTTTTGTTTTAGTTCTTTTTTAATTTTTTTAGCTATTTTGTTTCCTTTTAAAATTTTTTCCATTTTAATGTTGGGTTAATCCTTGTATATTTTTAAGAAACTTTAAAAGTTCGGTTTATTATTAATTACTTTTCTTTTTTTAAAACATTCAGCGCAATAAATGGGTCGCACGTTGTCTGGTTTAAATTTTACCTGCATCTTTTGTTTGCACTCCCAACATTCTGTCTCATATTTTTCTTTTGTTATTTGTTCTTTTTGTTGTATTTGAGTTGGAAAAGTTTGCGAAGAATCAGTAGAAATATTTTCTTGATAAGGGTTAAACTCTATTCCTAAATTTGCCAATTCTGAATAGAATTCCTTTTTCTTTGGTTGAGCCAGTGGAGTTGGTAAAAGCTTTTGAGGAATTTCTATTTCTCCTTTTTTGGCTTTTTTCAAACAAGATTCACAAAAAACCGGTCTTTTACCGTCTGGTAAAAATGGCACTTTTACTTTTTTCTCACACAAAGCGCAAACTGCATCATATAAACCTGAAGCGCTTGCACGAGGGGGCAAAGGCACATTTAATGTTTCTATTGACATTCCTGACCAGCGAGCAATTTTTTCTTCTACTGCTTGTCGAGATTGACTATATCTTTCTCGAGCAATGCGAATAATTTTTTCTCTATTATTTTTTTCTTTAGAAAAATTTTCTACTGGTTCTAAAGTTTGGGCTGAAAAAGGAGGGTTGGTCATTCCGTCAATCATTAGTTTTAAATAAATACAATAATTTGGTAAATTAACTAAATCTTGAATAGTAAATTTTTCAATAAATTCATTTTCTAAAAATTCAGCATCAGCCGCGCCAATTCTAAAAACAATCATTGTCCCAACATTACCAAAAATTGCATCTCTTACCTTGGTCGAGGTGTCAGTGACTAATTGACCAATATATTGATGAGCAACAATTAAATTAAGGCGATATTTTCGCGCCTCAGATAAAATTGCCGCAAAGGAATCGGTTGCAAAATTTTGAAATTCATCAACATAAAGATAAAAATCTTTTCTTTCATTTTCTGGAATTCTTACTCTTTCCATTGTTGATAATTGAATTTGAGTAATTAACATTGATCCCAAAAGAGAAGAATTATCTTCACCAATCCTTCCTTTAGACACATCAACCAAAAGAATTTTCTGAGTATCCATTATTTCTGGAATATTTATTGTGCTTTTTGATTGACCAACAATATTTCTAATTAAAGAAACGTTTAAAAATTGTCCAACCTTATTTTGAATTGGGGCAATAGCTTCATTGCGATAATTTTCTCCCCAAGCTTGAAATTCATTAATCCAAAAAGATTTAACAACAGGATCTTTTATATTATTAATAATTTTTTGGCGGTAATTTTTATCAACTAAAAGTCGAGGGATTCCCAAAAGCGTTGATCTAGGAGTGTCCAAAAGAGCTAAAATGCAATTATTTAAAATATATTCCATTCGAGCTGACCAAACATTTGCCCAAATTTTAGTAAAAACGCCAATTAATCCCGAAGCAATTAAATGTTTGTATTTTGGATCGGAAACTTCTAAAATATTAAAACTAATTGGGAATTCAGTGTCAGCTGGATTAAAATAAACAATGTCGTTTATTCTATGTGGAGGAATTTGTTCTAAAACTTCTTCAATAAATTGTCCATGAGGGTCAACAATCGCGATTCCTTCTCCTTTGTAAATATCTTGAAGAGCAAAATTTTTCAAAAGAGCGGTTTTCCCAACGCCAGTTTTTCCAACAACATACATATGTTGGCGTCGATCTTTTCTTTTAATACCAAAAACTTTTTCTAAATTTCGAAAATTAGTTTTTGCAAAAAATGTTATTTCATCATTGTTTATCATAAAAATAGGCTTTAAAAAATAGAAATTTGCATGGGTTCAACCCGTGTATATTTTTACATCATTGGTTCTGATTCTTCTTCTTTTATTTCTTTTTTCGCTTCCTCTTTTTTTTCAATTTCTTTTTTTACCTCTTCTTTAACTTCTTTTATTTCTTTTTCTAGTACTAAATTTTTTTTAATGATTTCTATTGGCAAGGCATATTTTTCTCGACTTTGCTTGACAATTTCTTCTCGATAAGAAGGATGCGTTGGAGGTAAAATATTCAACGTCTCAGCTGAAAATGGGTCAAAGGTTTCTCCATCAATCGTCATTTTGATAAAAAATTCTCGACATCCTAAATTTATCATATCTTCAGATCGAAAAATTGGCGCCATTTCAGCCACCAAACTAATGGCATCAGGACCACCAATTCGAAATGTAACAATTGTTCCCACATTGCCCATTACTGTAGCCAAGACTTTTGGTAATAATTGGGCAATATATTGATGAGCGACCATAAGACAAAGTCCATATTTTCTTGATTCAGCAAAAATATTTGCAAAGGTGGCGGTCATTAAATTTTGAAACTCATCTGCATAAAGATAAAAATCTTTTCGATCTTCTTCTTTTATTGAAGTTCGAGCCATACCCGCTTGATAAAGTTTGGTAATAAACATTGAACCAAAAAAACTGGAATTTTCTTCGCCCAATTTTCCTTTGGCCAAATTAATCAAAAGAATTTTTCCTTCATTCATGATTTTTTCTAGATCAATTTTATTTTTTTCTTGCCCAAAAATATTGCGCAATAATGGATTTGAAAGAAATTGCCCCAATTTATTCACTAAAGGAATAATCGCTTCCGCGTCAAATTTTTCTGACCAATCAGCAAACTCAACGGCCCAGAATTTTTTTACCATTTCATCTTCAATGTAGCTGGAAACTTTTTGACGATAATTTCTATCAGTTAGCATTGAAATCATTCCTTGCATTGTCGCGTGAGGATAATCCAATAGAGCTAGACAAGTAAAACGAAAAACATGTTCTAGTCGTGGTGTCCAATTAGCGCCGAATTGTTTTGCCAAAATTTCAATCAACCCTTGAGACACTTGATGTTTTAATTCAGGATTAATACTTTGTAATGGATTAAAAGAAACTGGGTAATTTAAATCTGATGGATCAATCAAAACAACTTCATTAATTCTTTCTTTGGGAATAAAAGTTAAAATTGTTTCAATTAAATCTCCATGGGGATCAATAATGCACACACCATGACCATAAGCAATATCTTGGCGAATCAGCAATTCTAAAAAGTTACTTTTGCCCACGCCACTTTTGCCAATGACATACATATGTCGTCTTCGATCTTTTCGTTTAATGCCAAAAATAAACCTTTTTTCTTCCATAATGGCTTGATAATTGGTTCGACCAAAAAAACAGCATTCTTTGGCGTCTATTTTTCCATAAATAGGCAATTCTGATGGTGGTGGTGCTAATCTAAATTTTCGAATTTTAATATCAGACATAAACAAAAGTTAAAAGTGTAAAGTTAAAAGTTAAAAGTTAAAAGTTAAAAGTTATAAAATTCAAAATTACAAATCCTAAATAAATTACAAATGCAATCCGCCAGCTGGTGGACAAAATTCAAAAAAAAATAAAAAGGTTTTAGATTTTGAATTTTAGTCAATATATTTTGCTAGCCATTCTTTGTAAGCTGGATTTATACGTTTAATATCTATTGCGGCAATGCAAGGAACATTATAACTGTGATTTTCTTGAACCAAGCTTTCAATTTTTCTATGTCACTTCCGCTAGATAACATTTTTCGCAATAAACTATTTCGGGACGGTCTGGCGCGTAGGTTGTTTCAAATTCATTTGGGCAAGGTTGATTGCCGTGAAAATGTTCAATCGTATTTTTATAAACTCCATTTGACGAATGTGTTCCATTACATTGACATTTGCGATGCCATAATTTCAAAGGATTTCTTTGTTTGATTCTATCATAATGTCGACAATTTGGACATAATCTAGGCAAAGGTAAATTCATTTTTTTATAAAATTCTAATTCTGGTTTAATGATTTTAAACGCCTTAGTACAATTACAATTGACGGGGTTGAACCCCGTACATTTTGTATTAGCGCATTCGATAATTTTATTTACAATGTCGTCGCTAACGTCTTTAATATTATCCGGCAGGTCTTCTGTTCGAATGTCTATTTGAATATTTCTTTGTTCTGGATCTTTCCATTGATAACCTTTTTCTATTGCTTGTTCTTTTGTTAAAGGAAAATATTCTTGAGCGATTGT
>PGYQ01000017.1 GCA_002839745.1 Candidatus Kuenenbacteria bacterium HGW-Kuenenbacteria-1 | reverse complement strand
GGATTTTATAATAATATTTTGAAATTTTATAAAAAAGAAGATTTTGAAACTAAAGAAAAAATTATTTCAACTTTTCCTTCAGAATCTCCTTACAAAATTTATAATATAAAATATTGGTGGTCTGATAAATGGGGCGCTGAAGATTATGAACGAGATTATGATTTTTCGCGTTTATTTTTTGAGCAATTTCAAAAATTAAATTTAGATGTGCCACATCCAGCCATCACTCATTATTTAAAAGGAGTTATTGATTCTCCTTATACGATTTCTATTCTTTATTCAAAAAATTGTTATTTAGCCACTCTTTGTTCTTGTTTAGAAAATGTTCATTATTCTAGTTGGTCTGGTTTTTGTAAAGATTCTATGGAATTAGATAATGTCACAAAATCTCAAATATGTTCCGAATTAATTAGTTGTAATAATTGCTATAATTGCCATTTTTGTCAAGAATGTCGTCAATGTATTGATAGTTATTTTCTTTATTCTTGCAAAAATTGTCAAAATTGTTTTGGTTGTACAAATTTAAGACATAAATCTTATTGTTTTTTTAATGAACAATTTTCAAAAGAAGAATATTTAGAAAAAATAAAAACGATAAATTTAGGGAACAGAGAAATTTTAGAAGAATATAAAGAAAAATTTGAAGAATTATTTAAAAATACTTTCAGACAAAATTTAAATAATGGCAGACAAAATCTTAATTGTTTGGGTGATCAATTATATGGAGCAAAAAATTGTTTTCAAGTTTTTAGAGCTGTGAAAGGAGTTGAAAATGTTCGCTATAGTACTGATATGGCTTTAGGCATAAAAGACGGTATGGATCTTTATATTGCTTGTCCAAAAGTCTCTCTAGGTTATGAATTAATAGAAATTGTTGAAAGTAATAATATTAAATTTTCATTTTTTGGTCACAATAATTTAGAAATTGAATATTGTATTGGTTGTTATAATTGTCAAAATTGTTTTGGCTGTGTTGGTCTTCGCAATAAATCGTGTTATATTTTTAATAAGCAATATTTAAAAGAAAAATATTATAAATTTTTAGATAAAATTAAAACTAAAATGCTTAAAGATAAAGAATATGGAGAATTTTTTTTCTTTATCTCAAAGTTTACATCCTTATAATGACACTTATGCTCAAATTGAGTTTCCTTTAACAAAAGAAGAAGTTTTAAAAAATAATTGGCAATGGCAAGATGATCTAAAAACACCATCAGACTTATTAGGTTTAGAATTAATTGAAGCAAAAGACGTGCCAAAAGACATTAAAGATGTTGATGATTCTATTTTAAATAAAGCCATTATTTGCGAAACAACTAGCAAACCATTTAGAGTTATTAACCCCGAATTGGAATTTTATCGTCAACATAATTTACCAATTCCAACAAAACGTCCTTTTCAAAGAATGTTAGAAAGATTTCAAAAAAGAAATCCATCAAAATTATGGAACGCGATTTGTTCAAAATGTGGCAATAAAATGCAGACTTCTTATTCTCCAGAAAAACAAAAGAATTAAAAATTTATTGCGAAAAATGCTATCTGAACGAGGTAGTTTAAAAATGTACAGGGTTGAACCCCGTACATTTCTATAAACTATTAGAATCTAAAATCTATTTTATGAATTTTATTTCAAAAAAAATTTCAACAGAAACATTGGGAGAAAAATTAAAAAAAACAAGAGAAGAAAAGAAAATGGATTTATCAAAAATAGAAGAAATAACAGGAATACAGATTAAATATCTAGTGGCTTTAGAAAAAGGAGATTACCATGAAATCCATGGAGAAATTTATTTAAAAAATTTTTTAAAAACCTACGCCCAAGTATTAAATCTAAATTTAGAAGAAATTTTTAATTTATATCAAACAGAACAAGAAATTTTAAATAAATTTAATCCTAATATTTTTCCCGAAATAAAAAATAAAACTCGCCTATTATTTATTCCAAATATTTTTAAAAAAAGTTTGATTGTAATTTTTTTAATAATTCTTTTGTGTTATATAGTTTTTGAAGTAAATAATATTATTAGCCCTCCAAAATTAATAATCCAAGAACCAATAGATAATTTAACTATTTCCGAATCAATTATTAATGTGATAGGGAAAACGGAAATTAATTCAAATGTAATGATTAATGAACAAGAAGTTTTAAAAAATAGCGATGGGAGTTTTAATAAAACAATTAATCTTCAAGCGGGTTTGAATTCAATTAAAATTTCTGCTCAAAAAAAACACAGTAGGGAGACAATTAAATATAGGAATATAATGGTGAAATAAATAAATAGCCAGATATACTTTTATGAACGGTTTCAAATATGTTTTGGAAGTTAATGCTGGTTTTGTTTTAAAAAACAAAATTCAAATTGGTGAAAAATTAATTTTTTAATTTAAATATAAAATAATTAATTTTATGGGAAAATTTTTAGAAACATTTGATGTGGCAGTGATTGGTGGTGGTCCAGCAGGGATTATGGCAGCAGGCAGAGCGGCGGAATTAGGCGCCAAAGTAATCCTTTTAGAAAAAAATAAAACTCTTGCTCAAAAACTACTTCTTACTGGCAATGGCCGATGCAATCTTACACAAAATCAATTAGATAATCGAAAATTCGTGAAAAAAATTGGTTTAAATGGAAAATTTTTATTTTCATCTTTATCTCGTTTTGGTCCCAAAAAAACAATGCAATTTTTTAAATCTAAAAATTTATTACTTAAAATAGAAGAAGATGAAAGAGTTTTTCCAAAATCTGATTGCGCAAAAGATGTATTAAAAATTTTGCAAAAATATCTTGAAACACAAAAAGTAAAAATTTTTTATGAAGCTGATATTATTAATTTTAAATTAAAAAATAAACAAATTAAAAAAATAAAGCTTGTTTTAAGTAAAGCCAAAGGATTAAAAAATGGGATCATTCAGGCGCGCAATTATATTATTGCCACAGGAGGGAAATCTTATCCAATCACTGGATCAACAGGCGATGGTTATCAATGGTTAAAAAAAATGGGCCATACTATTATTGATATTGCTCCAGCACTTGTTCCTATAAAAATTAAAGAAAATTGGATAAAAGATTTGCAAGGATTGAGTTTTAAAAACATTGCAATTAATATTTTTCAAAATAACAAAAAAAAGGTCACTTATTTCGGCGAAATGATTTTTACTCATTTTGGATTAAGCGGTCCAATTATTCTTAATGCTAGCAAAGAAATTGGAGAATTTCTTAAAAAAGGAAAAGTTGAAATTAAAATTGATTTCAAACCAACACTTAATTTTCAACAACTTGACGAGCAATTACAAAATGATTTTCAACGAAATGCTAATAAAAATTTTGAAAATTATTTATGCAAACTTTTTCCTAAAAAAATGATCAGCATAATAATTAAACTATTAGAAATTAATGCTAATAAAAAAATTAATGCTATTACAAAAGAAGAACGAAAAAATTTAATCAATTTTTTAAAAGAAACTAAAATATCAGTATTGGGATTAATGGGATATGATCAAGCAATTATAACCAGTGGTGGTATTAATTTAAAAGAAGTGGATTCAAAAACAATGCGATCAAAAATTATTGATAATTTATTTTTTGCTGGTGAAATTTTAGATCTTGATGGTCCAACTGGTGGATACAATCTTCAAATTTGTTGGAGCACTGGTTATACTGCAGGAACTTATGCTAGTATTAAATAATTTTTTAATTTAAATTAATAATTTTCAATTTTCAATTTTTTTATTTTATCTTTTAAGTTAGGTAAATTTTTTAATTCTTGATCTTGGTCAAGAATTTTTTTTGCCCAATTTCGAGCATTTTGAATTATTGAATAATCAGTTAAGCGAGCGATTTTTAAAAATGATAAATAACCTGATTGTTGGGCAGAACAAGATTTTGTTAAAGAATAAAGTTCACCTGGCCCTCTAATTTCTAAATCTTTTTCAGCTAACTCAAAAGAATTTTTAGCAGTTAATAAAGTTTGTAATCGTTTTTTTGTTTTTATTCCTGAAGTTTCTGAAAAAAGAAAACAATAAGATTGCTGTTCGCCCCGACCAACACGACCTCGAAATTGATAAAGTTGGGCCAAGCCAAATCGTTCCGCACTTTCAATCATTATTACTGAAGCATTGGGTATATCAATGCCGACTTCTATAACAGAAGTGCTGACTAAAATATTAATTTTGTTTTTTAAAAAATCTTGCATTGTGCTTTCTTTTTCTTTTACTTTTAATTTTCCATGTATTAATCCAATTTTAAAATCAGGGAAAATAGTTTTTCTTAATTTTTCATATTCAGTTGTCGCCGATTTAACTCCTAATTTATCTGATTCATTAATAAGAGGGCAAAGAACAAAAATTTGCCTTCCTTTTTTAATTTCATTTTTAATAAAATCATAAGCCAATTGTCTATTTTTTGAATCTACAATTTTAGTAATAATTTTTTTTCTTTGTTCAGGTAATTCATCAATAATTGATAAATCTAAATCTCCATATAAGACCAAAGCCAAAGAACGTGGGATTGGCGTTGCAGTCATTGAAAGAAAATGGGGAATAAACTTTTGTGTTTTATTTTGCGTTATTAATTTTGTCCTTTGTTCAACACCAAAACGATGTTGCTCGTCAATAATAATTAATCCTAAATTTTTAATTTTTATATTTTCTTGAATTAAACTATGCGTACCAATAATTATATCCGCATTATCTATTATATTTTGTTTTTTTGTTTTATTTTTTTTGAAAATTGGATCCTCTAGCTGACGGAGAAAATTGAAAATTTGTTTATTACTTCTAGTTATTAATCCAATTTTAATATTAAAATTAGCCAATAATTGACAAATGTTATTAAAGTGCTGTTGAGCCAAAATTTCCGTTGGCACCATTAAAACAGATTGATAGCCATTT
Organism: Candidatus Kuenenbacteria bacterium HGW-Kuenenbacteria-1; assembly: GCA_002839745.1. Taxonomy (NCBI): domain Bacteria; phylum Candidatus Kueneniibacteriota; species Candidatus Kuenenbacteria bacterium HGW-Kuenenbacteria-1. The sequence goes on along the minus strand of PGYQ01000017.1, from coordinate 8,199 downwards.
AAAAAAATATTGAGCATCGTTATTATTGCGATAATTGTTTTGCCAGAACCCACTTCACCCTCTAATAATCTATTCATTGGCTTATTTTTTTGTAAATCTTTTAAGATTTGCCAAGCTGATTTTTTTTGCGCGTCAGTTAATTGAAAAGATAAAGATTGAACAAAAGTTTTTGTTTCTGCTTCTTTAAAATTAATTTTTATTGCTTTATTTTTTTCTAAAATCTTTTTTGATTGTTGTGTTTGAATTTGAATAAGAAATAATTCATCAAATTTTAAACGTTCTATAGCTTGTTCTAATTTTATTTTATCGTTCGGAAAATGAATTTGTTGTAAGGCATCAGTTAAATCAGGAAAACTTAAATTTTTTTTAATTTCTTCTGGCAACCAATCTCTAATTTCTTTGGTTAATGGAATGATAAATTTAATCAAAAATCGTATTTGTTTTTGTGTTAAATTTTCTGTAGTTGGATAAATAGGTACTAGACGACCGGTGTGAATTGCTTCTTTTTTCCATAATGAAACTTTTTCATAAGAAGGATTTGTTATTTGTAATCCATTGAAATTATATTCAACTTTACCAGAAAAATAAAATTCATCGCCTATTTTTAAAGTCTTTATTAAAAATGGTTGATTAAACCAAATAATTTTTATATGATCAGTTTGATCAGAAACCAATGCCTCAGTAATAACCATTTTTTTTATAGATGAACGTTTATTAGAAATTAATTTAATAAACGCTTTGATTGTGGTTATTGAGTTTGCTTGAAGATTATTGATTGTAGAAATTTGTGTAAAATCATCATAACGAAAGGGGAAATAAAAAAGCAGATCTTCTGCTTTTTCTAAACCAAGTTTTTTAAATTTATTAGCTGTTACCTTGCCAATTTTATTTAATTGAGAAATAGGAGTAGAAAGAATCATAAAATAAACAAAACATAAATGGGATTAAGAGGATTTGAACCTTTGACATCCTAATGGACATCAGATTGCTAAAATCAATTGAGCTACAAGTCCCTTTTATAATTTTTATAATTTCTTGAATATTTTTTAAATTAATGCGATAATATAAAAGATATAAATTTTCATTCATTGATTTTTATTTTTTAAGTATACATTTAATTTAAAATTTTAAAAAATTTATTTTTATTATGGGCCCGTAGTTCAGCTGGTTAGAATGCCTGCTTTGCAAGCAGGAGGTCAGCGGTTCGAATCCGCTCGGGTCCACCATATTAAATTAGTCGCCTCGCTCGGCACGGTTGGGATATTCTACCCAAAAAAATAAAAAAAGCTAGACACACTTTTATGAACGGTCCCGTTTTCTTTTCGTTTTCTTTTCTTTCTTTTCTTTTCGTTTTCCTTTTCTTTTCTTCTTTTCTTCTCTCCTAATGTCGCTCAGAAAACGATTAAAAAATTATAACTATGCCAATTTTATTTGATTCATTAATGCTTTTATTTTTGTTTGTCGCCTTGGGCTGGTCGGCTAATTTTGCCGTAAAAAATATCAAGTACCTCGGCGCTGTCTTGAAAATTCGCCTGTTTGCTTTTGGAATTCTACTCGGAATAATTACCTCATTGCCAGAATTATCTTTAGGCATTAACGCCACCATTGACCAAGCCACCACTTTATCTGTTGGCAATTTACTTGGTGGCGTAATCGTTATGCTGGGTCTTATTTTGGGCATCAGTCTGTTGCTTAATCGCAAAATTAAAACCGACGGCCGTTTATCATCATTGATTCCGACTGTTTTGGTTATTTTCTCTCCGATTTTATTTGGAATTGACGGCAAATACGGCTTATTTGATGGTTTAATAATGGTCGGTTTATATCTCGGTCTTATTTTTTATCTATTCCGTTTGAATCATTTCAGCAATCATGTCTATATCAAAATCGTCGATAAAAATAAAGTCATTAAATCAACTATTTTTGCCATCGCTAGTGTCATTGGAATTCTAATCGCTTCTCACTGGATAGTTAAAATAACATTAGATTTGTTAAATTATATTCAAGTCAGCCAATTGGTAATTGGGCTTATTATTTTTTCCATCGGCACGAATCTGCCGGAAATAAGCGTAGCTATTACTTCCTGGCGCAAAAAATCATCCGAGCTTTCTTTAAGTCATCTTTTAAGTTCATCTTTCACCAACGTATTGGTTTTAGGGATTTTAGCACTTCTTCGTCCGATTATTTTTGATACAAATTTGGCCTATTGGATCGTGGCCCTATTTTTGGGAGTTATCCTTGTATTATTCACTAATTTTTATTATAGCGACAAAAAAATGGATCGGCGCGAGGGCGCTATCTTATTTGCAGGGTATGTGTTATTTATAATAGTGAATTTTTATTTGATAAACAGAATCTTGTAAATGAAATGGGCCTTGGCTTCGGGGCATTCCTCCCCAGACCCCACGGTTGGGATATTCTAACCAAAAGATTTGGGTAGGTTGGAGCCTCTGCTCCAACCAAAAAAAAGATGAGAGCAGAGGCTCTCATCTACCCCATAAATTTATTAATTTTTAATAAAATTATTTATAAATATAAACACATTTTATATTTTTTTTAGAACATCCCAACCGTGCCTAGAACCATTACTTCTTGCGATTCAAAAATTAAAAGTGAAATCAGACGAGTGTGTTTATATTGGCGATCAAAAAAATGATATTAAAGCTACGCGAGCCTCAGGAATGAAAATTATTATTTATTCTAAAAATGAATTTAATGACGCCGACGCTTGTACCGGATTATTTACAAATATACCAGAATTAATTTTATCTTTAGATGATCAGCCTACAAATATTATTTAACTGCATCGCAGATTTATATAATTAAAAAATTGCAATATAAAATTAGTAAAGATAATTATTGGCAATAAAATTGTTATTGCCAATAATTTTTAAATGATTATATATATCTTATATAATATGATTATTATGATATAATAATATTAAAAACAATATGATTATAAAAATAAATTATTTTGGCAAAATATATTTTATATAATAAAATCTAAAATTATAATTTATGGAAACAATAAAAAAAGAAAATTTAATAGAAATTTTAGCTCCTCTTAATTTTTAGGGAAAAGACCAAAAAACAGGGATAGAAAGAAAAAATTATCTTAAAAAATTAAGAGAATTAGCAAAATCGAAAGAAGACGCGATAGCTTTAATAGAAGTAAGAAGAGCTGGAAAAACTTTTTTAACAAAACAATTTTTAAAAGAAAAAACAAAAGAAGAAACTTTATATGTTAATTTTGAAGATCCAAAATTAGAGCCTTATCTTTCTTTAAATTTACTTGAAGAAATTTATGAAGCTTATAGAAGTTATATTAATAAAGAAAATTTTGCATGGCTTGTTTTAGACGAAATTCAAAATATTGAAAAATGGGAAAAATGGGTAAGAATAATGCAAAAAAAAGAAAAAGTAAAAATTATTATTACAGGTTCTTCTTCAAAATTATTAAGCGGAGAATTTTCTTCTCTTTTAACTGGCAGTACTTTATTTTTAAAAAACATGGCCTCTTTCTTTTAAAGAATTTTTAAACTTCAAAAAAATAGAACTTCAAAAAAAATATGATTATTTAGCAAAATCCATTCAAATTAAAAGATTACTTTTAGAATATTTAAAATACGGCGGTTTTCCAAAAGTAGTTTTAGAAAAAAATGAAAATTTAAAAAAAGAATATTTGCAAGAAATATTTGAAGGGATAATTTATCGAGATATTATTTCAAGATATAAAATAAAAGACGTTTATTTAATAAAAACAATAGCTGAACTTTCTTTAAATTATTTTTCTTCTTTAATGTCGGCTTCTAAATTGAGAAATATTTTAATTTCTCTTTATAAAAAAAATTTTCTCCAAACTTTATTGTGGAAGTTTTACATTATTTAGAAAACGCTTTTTTGGTTTTTTCTGTGCCAATTTTCTCTTTCAAAATTAAAAATCAACTTTTATATCCTAAAAAAATTTATTGCATTGATTCTGGATTAATAAATATTCTTTCTTTTGGTTTTTCTCAAAACATAGGAAAAATTTATGAAAACTTGGTTTTTTTAGAACTAAAAAGAAATTCTTTTGTTTTTGGTTTTGATATTTTTTATTGGAAAAATAAAATCGATAAAGAAGTGGATTTTGTTATTTTAGAAAAAAGAAAAGTTAAAAAACTTATTCAAGTTTGCTATGAAATAAAAAACGAAAAAACAAAAAATCGAGAAATATCATCTCTTCTAGAAGCCTCAATGGAATTAAAATGTAAAAATTTATTAATTATTACTTCTGATTATGAAAATGAAGAAAAGATAAAGGGTAAGAAAATAAAATTTACTTCACTTTTTAAATTTTTATTAGAAAACTAAACTTGAGGATATTTTTATCACTTAAAGCGTATTTTTATGACAATTTGGGATAACATTTACAAAAATTATCAAAAAGGCGGTGAGGCTTGGGCAAGTCTTTCAAAAAAAAATCATCCATTATTTAAACAATTATGGAAAACTTAATTGAAAAAATTCAAAGCAATGTTGACCTTAAAAATATTTACAATAAAATGTTGGATTATCTTTCCAAAAGAAATTATTCTGAAAAAAAATTAATTCAAAAAATAATAGACCTAAAAAAATATTATCCTTATTCTCAACGCTATCAAAATTATACTAGAGAAAACGCGAAAATCGCCATGGCTTTAGTCAAAGAATATGGCTTTTTAAATGAAAACCAATACGCGCGTAATTTATTGGATTATTTAATTAACAAAAAAGACGGTTTAAGACGGATTAGACAAAAAATGTTAAATCGTTTGATTAAAAAAGAAATTGTTGAAAAAACAATCAATGAATTTCAAAAAAAATCCAAGCAAGATTTAACTCGAATTATTGAACTGACAAAATTAAAACGCGAACAATTGCAAAAAAAATATAAAGGAGATTGGAAAAAAACCGCGCAAATTAACAATAAACTTTATTTATTCATTCAACAAAAAGGATATACAAATGATGAAACAAAAGAAATTTTAAATTTTAATTTTAAAGAAATAGCATGAAAATTTTTAAAAAAATAAAAAAAAATATTGATTTTTTTCTTGACCTGCTTTTTCCGATTGAATGCATTGGTTGCCAAAAAGAAGATATTTGGCTTTGCGAGGAATGTTTTAAAAAAATTAATTTAAATTTAAAAAATTTTTGTCCTTTTTGCGGAAAACCAGCTCGGATGGGATGTATTTGTCAACAATGTTTATCTCGTTCTCCTTTAAAAAATATTTTCATCGCGTCTTTTTATAAAGAAGAGCTTCTTAAAAAAGTTATTCATACTTTTAAATATAAATACATTCGTGATTTAGCAAAACCATTGGGAAAAATTATTATCAATTTTCTTTATCAATCAAAATTAAATTTATTATTTGATAATTCTTATTTTTTAGTTCCTATTTCTCTTCATCGAAAACGTTTATTTGAACGAGGATTTAATCAATCGGAATTATTAGTTCAAATAATTTCTCGAGAATTTAAAATTCCCATATTAAATAATGTTTTAAAAAGAAGACGAAATACAAAATCTCAAACAAAACTCAAAGAAAAAGAAAGAAGAAAAAATATGAAAAATGTTTTCATTTGTTGTCAACCAGAGATTATTAAAAATAAAAATATCATCCTTTTTGATGATATTTTAACAACTGGATCCACTTTAAAAGAAGCAGCCCGTGTTTTAAAAAAAGCCGGTGCTAAAGAAATTATTGGTTTAATTTTAGCTAAAGGTTAGACATTTTTTAATTTTAAAAAACTATAAGTTTATGATACTCATAGTTTTTTTTAATTCTTCTGGTAAATCTTTTTCAAATTCCACCCACTTATTTTCTAAATCAAAAAATCCCAATTTAAAACTATGTAAAAAAATTCTATCTAATTTTATTTTCTTTTTCATTTTTCGTTCCAATCCTTTGTTTCTATAGATTTTATCTCCCAAAATAGGATGGCCAATAAAATTTAAATGTGCCCTAATTTGATGAGTTCGACCTGTTTTAATTCGAACTTTTAAAAAAGTAAAATTCAAAAATCTTTTTAACACTTCGTATTCTGTAATCGCTGTTTTACTTTTATTTTGAGAAAAAACCGTCATTTTAATTTTAGATTTTCTTTTTGAAAAACCAAGAGCTAAATCTATTATTCCTTTTTCTTCTTTAATATCGCCATAAACCAAAGCATAATATTCTTTTTTTACTTTTCGTTCTTTAAATTGTTCCTTAAGATAATCAAATGCTTTTTGAGTTTTAGCAATAACCATTAAACCAGAAACATCTTTATCAAGACGATGAACAATCCCTGGTCGCAATTCTTTATCATCTCCCACATTTTTAATATCAGGATCATATTCTATTAAAAAATCAACCAAGGTATTTTTTTCTTTAAATGTTGTTGGATGAACAATTAATCCACTGGGTTTATTAATGATTAAAAAATTTTTATTTTCTAAAATAATATCAAGCATAAAATAGGTTTTTTTAGGTTTTAACTTAAATCTTATGGCTTATAACTTTTTTTAAAAACTCCTGTGCTTCTTTTTTTGTTTTTATTTCCCCTTTTAATTGGGTTTCTCTTAAAATTTCTAACAATTTACCAATTTGTTGTCCAGAGGGAATATTAAATTTTTTCATTATTTCATGTCCATTTAAAATTGGTTTTGGTAATCGATTTTTTTCTTTATTTAATTTTTTTAAATCCTCAATTCGTCGCACCATTTGATAAAATTTTTTTAAACTAGGTTTACCAACTAACGGAATGCTTGCTAAAGTATCAACAAAATCCAGCTTCAACAAATCTTCGCCAGAATATTTTTCATTAAAAAAATATTTTTCAATAGTGCTGTTCTTTATTTTTTCAATTTCTCCACTAACCATTAATGAATGATTTTCTATTAACCACGCTGCCATTGTTTCGTTGAATTTCGCGCTAGAAAATTTTAATCGCTGAGAAATTTCTTTAAATAGTTGAGCGCCTATTTGGGCATGCCCATTAAATCGAATGCGATCAATGCCATCTTTTCGTGGAGTTTTAATGGTATATGGTTTACCCAAATCATGAAAAAGAACAGCCATAATTAATTCAATTGAATTTTTTTCTTTATTAAATTGTTTTTTAAATCGTTTTAAATCTAAATTTGAAAGCGCTAAACGAGTGTGTATCAAAACATCGCCCTCTTTGTGATATATTTTGGGCTGTAGACATTTTTTCATTTTTAAAATTTCAGGAATTAAATTTTTAAAAATTCCATTTTGTTCGCAAAGATCAAACGCCCTTAATGGCGCGCAATAAAAAGACTTTAAAAATTCCTTGGCAATTGTTTCGTAAGGAATTAGACGTTCATTGTTTAAAGAATTATTAATGCATGGTATTAATTTTTTTATTGCTCGTTCAGTTTTTTCTTCAATTTTAAAATTTAATTGACAAGCAAATCGTATTCCACGCAACATTCGGGAATAATCTTCTTTAAATCGTTGTTCTGGATTGCCCACTGCTCGGATAATTTTTTTCTTTAAATCTTTTTGTCCCTCAAAAAAATCAATTATTTCTTCAACTTTTAACTTTAAATTTTTAACTTTTAACTTTATTGCTAAAGCATTAATTGTAAAATCACGACGACTCAAATCTTTTTCAAGTGAAAGATTGGGATCTGATTGAATATTAAAATCAGTTCGACTGCCAGATCCACCAGAATGTTCAGTGCGTGGCAAAGCAATATCCCATGAATCTTTTTGTGTTTTTATTAAAACGCGCGGAAGAAATTTAAAAACGCCAAATTGTTTTCCTACTAAATTTACTTTTCCAATTTTACTTAAAAATTTTTCCAATTGTTTGGCCTCAACATTTCTAATTAAAAAATCATAATCTATTTGATCTGTTTGTTTTAATAAAATATCTCTCACCGCTCCGCCAACCAAAAAAACTTCCGCTTCTGGAAATTTCTTTGATATTTTTTTAACGAAATTAATGATTTCTTTTTTTTGTTCAATTTTTTGAAAATCTATTTTCATTTTATAATTTTAAATATAAAATATTAATATTTTATATATTGCAATAAAAAATTATTTTTACAATCCTTCAATAAAAGGATTATTATTTTGTGAAACATCTTCCAGTCCTTGATTATCTTGAAAAATTGTTTCATCAGATAAATATTTAGAAAAAGACATTTTATTGTTTTCAAAAATA
>PGYQ01000016.1 GCA_002839745.1 Candidatus Kuenenbacteria bacterium HGW-Kuenenbacteria-1 | reverse complement strand
TGATTCTTGAATTAAATCTTCTATTTGAATTTCAGAAAACTTATAAATAAAACGAGCTTCTTCTAATTGAGAAACGATCAATAATGAATTGACTAATTTGATCATTCTTTCATTACTTTGATAGGCTTTGTCTAAAAAATCTTTTTGTTCTTCTTTTGTCATTACGCTATTTTCAGTGATTAGTATTTCTAAAGACCATTTAATACCAGTCAAAGGCGTTCTTAATTGATGTGCGGCAATGGTAATAAATTCTGATTTCATTTTATTAATTAATTTTTCTCGAGTGACATCATGCAAAATAATCAATGTTCCAATCGCTTCGTATGTTTGAGTAATCACTGGCATTGTCCTGATTTCAAAAATTTTTTCCAATGGTTGCTTAAACATTAATTCACATTTTTTATCTTTGCAATGCCCTTCTGTTTTTATTAAAACCTCTTGGAGCTCTTTTATTTTAACAAAATTTGCCAATTCAAGCAAGGTTTTTCCTAAAGATTCTTCTTTGTTTATCTCTAAAATATTTTTGGCTTCTGGATTAATCAAAGCAATTTTTTGATTTTGATCGATCATAATCAATCCATCTGTCAAACTATTAATCACCGAATCCACTTTTCCTTTTTCAGTTACTATTTTTTCTTTAGAATTAGAAAGCGCCAAATCTCTTTTAATAAGCATTTTAGAAATTTTATCTAATTCTATTAAAGAATTTTTATACTTTATTATTTCCTCTGTCCCTTCACATTTATTCTTTTTAAAAAAATCAAAAAAAATCATTTTTTAAAAATTATTAAATAAAATAAACAAATTAACCTAATTTTTCTCCCAAAACCAAAACACACATTGTTTCATTGTGAAAAACAGAATTACAAATATTTGAATCAATGTTGCCTCCCAAAGGAGCTTGTTCACCATAAGTATAAAAACCAATCAATGGAACATTTTTGCCTAAAACATTTTGAACAGCTTCTATCTCTTCATTAATCTGAGGGCCTAATAATTTATAACGAGCCATGCAATCAAAAACAAAAATTGCTTTAGGAGTAGCTCCTTTAAGTTGCGCCAAAGCATTTTCGGCCGCCTCTTTAGCTGCTTGAATAGCCTTTTCAGAATCTCCCAACATTAAACGAACTTCTGAACCTTCAGGAGCTTCAGCAGCGCAAGTAATTTCTCCTTTTTCATTGGCAATCACAACATCAACAATTAATAATTCAGAAGAACCTTTTACTGTCATGCCTAAAGGATATGTGTAAGCCATTTTAGCAATTGGTTCTTTAACTAATTCCTCCGCCCTTTTACCAAAATAATCTTGATAAATACTCAAGGCTGGTTTACCATCTAATTCCTTAATTACTGCTCCTTCAGATTTTGTCACTTTCATTGGTAAACCAATTGGCTCCCAACCATGTTTCACTCCTAATCCCCAAGAAAAGTCACCAGACAAACCCAATCCAATTACTGTATCATTTAAAACTTGATCTTGATAATAAACAAAGGTCTTTTTAAAAGCAAAATCATCTCCAGCTGAACCACCAATAATTGGAAAATGTTCTCCTAAAGTTGATTTAAGTCCTCGAACAATAGCTGCTCCATTACCAGTCAATCCCTCTAAAATACTAATTAAAACAGAAATTTTTTCTGGAGCTTTTTCAATTACTTCTTTGGCTGCCATTTGTCCAGCTTGAAAACTGTCTTGTTTCACATCTTTCCCTAAACCAACTGTAAATTTAATTTTATCTGAAGCCATCGCCATAACCACGACATGATTACGAACAGATCCTTGCGTGCTAATTTCTCCCGAATCACTACAACCAACGACCATCGCTCCTTGAGAAACAGAGTTAACGCCTTGAAGCATTTTTTCTTGATCTAAAATAACTGAAGAAAAAACCATAATCAAATCTGGTTTTCCTTTCATTTGATTAATCGCTTGTTCGCAAGCTTCTTGACCTGCTTTTTGAGAATCGGCATTATTACTTCTGCCAACTCCAGCCTTCATTGAATCCATATTTTCTCCTTTTTTTTAATTCACGAAAATTATGAATTAAAAATTAAAAAATAAAATTATTAAATTAAATTTTAATCTTTTTAAAAAATTTAAAAAAATTTAATTTATTTATATTTTTATATTAGATATTATTTCTTTATAAACATCTTTTATGTTTTGATTTCCATTTATTTTAATTAATATTCCCATTTTTTGATATTCTTTCAACAATGGCTTGGTTTCTTGATGATAAATTTGAAGTCTTTTTTTAATGGCTTCTGGTTTTTCGTCTTCTCTAATAAAAAGTTCTTTGCCACATTTATTACAAACTCCTTTTTTCTTTGGCAAATTAAATTTTAAATGATAAACAGCTCCACAAATGCAGTTTTGACGACCAAAAAATCTTTTCAAACATTCTTTATCAGATAAAACAATTTCAATTACATAATCCATTTTTGATATTTTATCTAAAAATTGAGCCTGAATTAAATCTCTAGGATAACCATCTAAAATAAATCCTTTTTTACAATCAGATTTTTTTAAACGTTTTTCCATTACTTCATTAGTTAAATTACTAGGAGCTAATTTTCCTTTATTTAAATATTCTACAGCAATTTTTCCTAATTTGGTTTTTCTTGCGATTTCTTGACGATAAATAACCCCGGTAGATATTGCTGGAATGTTAAACTTTTTAGCCAATAATTCAGCTTGAGTCCCTTTACCAGATCCTTGCGCACCAAATAAAATTATCTTCATAAAAAATATAAATTAATTTAAATTTAATTATATTAATTTTAAATCTAACAACACTTTGCCAATAATTTCCGCATTTTTTGCGCTAATAGGACACATTGGCAAACGGAATATATTTTTACAAAGTCCCATTTGCGAAGCAATATATTTTACTGGAATTGGATTTGTTTCAATAAATAAAATAGCAAATAATTCTTTTAAATCATTATTTAATTTATTTGATTTATCTTTTTTATTTTCTAAACTAACATTTACTATTTCTACTATTTTTTCTGGAACAATATTACTAGCAACAGAAATAACTCCATCAGCGCCAAAATCATTAATTATTTTATTAGTGATATTATCATCTCCAGAAAAAACAATAAAATTTTTAGATCTTTTTTCGCATACATTTTTAATTTGTTCTAAATCTCCTGATGCTTCTTTAACTCCAATAATATTTTTAACTTCTTTTGCTAATTTTAATAATGTTTCAGTTTCTAAATTTATTGCTGTTCTTCCTTTTATATTATATATTATAACAGGTAAATGTGTTGATTGGGCGATTGCTTTAAAATGTAAATATAAACCTTTTTGAGTTGGTTTATTATAATATGGATTTACCAAAAGAATCAAATCAGCGCCAGCTTTTGTTGCTTTTATTGTTTTTTTAATAGATTTTTTAGTATTATTTGTTCCTGTACCAACCATTAAAAAACATTTTTTATTTATTTTTTCTTTAGCAAATTTAATCATTTTTTCAACTTCATCATCTTCAAGAGTAGGGCTTTCCCCAGTCGTCCCATTAATTAAAATACCTTTAACACCTGCTTTTAGTTGAAAAGCAATTAATTTTTCCAAAGAAACATAATCAATTTTTTCATTTTTATCAAATGGTGTAATCAAAGCCGTCCACACTCCTTGCAAATTTTTTCTATTCATAATATAAAATTTTAAAAATTAATTTTTTTATTTTAATTTTTTATCGCCCGACGATTTTTTTACCTTCAAAAACTTGTGTAAAGCTTGCCGAATCTATTGTGATTTGTTTGTTTTTATTTTATGACTTTTGGCATTTTCTAGCGCTTCAAGAGCAACTTTATCAAAATCAATATCTTTTTTAGCTTCTATTTTTTTATATTTACTAAACTTATTTTTTGTTATTTCGATCATAAGTTCGTGTGAAATTTTCCCCGCATCTTCTAAAATATTTCTATCATTGATTGTCAAAAAACCATTAAGTTTTTCTATCCAATTTTTCATATTCATCGGTATTCTACGACGAGCTTGTTCTGTGGCAAATACTAGATATTGTTCCACAAGAGCATTCAACGCTAACAATTCTTCTTTATTATAATAATTTTTAGCTATTATTATTTCTTCTTTTGTTGGTTTATTACCTCTAAATGTTGTAAGTCCTAAATTTTCTTTTTTTTCATCAATTCTTTCTACAATAATTTTCTGCAATTTCTGCTGCTGTATTTCCCGTAATCGCATAATGAACTTTATTTTGTATTGTTTTAAAAAATAAAATACTTTGATCATTAGTTGGATCATAATCAACACTGGTCGCATAAATATCAGTAATTTTTCTATAAAATCTTTTTTCACTTGCGCGAATATCTGCAATCGTTCGTTCTAATTCTTCAAAATAATCAAAGGGTAAATCTGGATTTTTGAGCCGTTCTATATCTATAATAAATCCTTTAATAATATATTCAGAAAGTTTCTTTGTCGCCCAAATACGAAATGCTGTTCCTTGTAATGATTTTACTCTATAGCCAACAGCAATAATCATTTCTAAATTATAATATTTTACAAAATACTCTTTATTATCTGTGCCAGTTCGTCGGAATTCCCGACATACTGAATTTTGATTAAGTTCTTTTTCTTCAAAAATATTTTGTATGTGTCCTGTTATAGTAGACCTTCCTTTTCCAAAAAGTTCTGCCATTAAATCCTGTGTAAGCCAAATTGTTCCATTATCAAAACGAACATCAATTTTTATATTCCCTTTCTTATCTTTATAAATAATAATTTGCGATTTTTGATTTTCCATATTATTTTTCTCTTTTAATGTTTTATCTTCCGACGAATTCTTTTGCCTTCAAAAATAATAATTTGTTTGTTTTTTATTTTTTTGTTTAGCATAAAATTATTTTAAAAAATACATAATTTAAATTATTTTAATCCAAATTTCTTTCTTCTTCTGCTTGTTCTATAATATTTGCTAATGTATGCAATGGCGTTCCCCACATATGTTTTACTAAATTAAAAAATTTTACTTCTTTGTCTTCTGGAAAATCCCTTTCTATCTCTTGTTCAAATTTTTTCATTAATTTTATCCATTTTTCTGTCTTTTTTCAAAAATTCTAACAATTTTCTTATCTTTTATATTTTTTAATAATTCTATTATTTTTTCAAATTCGTCTTCATTAGAAATGGAGTAAATCTCTTGTGTGATTTCTTTGTTTTTTTTAGAATTAGAAAAAGAATTAACAATTATTTCAATTACTTCAGGCACATTATTCAAAGCATCTTTTGTTATGTCATCTTTTCTTAATACTTGTTCTGAAATCTTTTTAAATTCTTCATAAGAAATTGTTTCTTTTTCTATCTCTTTTAATTCTCTCTCTCTGAGTCTAAAATTTCAGCTTTTGGAATTTCAGGTTTATTAAATTGTTTTTCTATTTGTTCTATCATAATTTTTATTTAATTTAAATTTTTAAATTATATCCTCATAAACATTTTACAGCGACAATGTAAATAAATTTATTAGTTTTTCATTATCCATTTCCGTTATCAACACCTCATTTAAACTTTATATAATCTCGTTTGATAAATTTATTTTTTTTGAAGCATAGCGTTAATTTTTTTATTTTTTTACATTCCTCGTCTTTTTTTTCTCTCGGCTATCAAAAAGTTTTTTCACCTCACGATCAAAGTCCGATTCAAGAATGCGATTTTGAATAACTTGATATTTTTCATATTCGCTTTCGGCTAATATTGTTGCAACTTCGTGGCTAACTTTTCCTAAATCATGCAATATTGAATTTTCGCTAAATTGTAAAAAACTATCTAATTTTTTAACCCAATCTTTCATATACATGATTTTGTTTTTACGCGCCTGATTTTCCGCAAAAACTAAATACATTTCAACAATTCTATTTAATTCGTCCATCTCGTTTTCATTCAAATAATTTTTGGCAATCACTGCGTCAGTTTTTCGAACTGCCCCTTTTGGCGCATTTTTCCATGTAGTTAATCCTATATTTTGTTTTTTACTATCAACTCGTGAATAAATTATTTCTGCCACAGTTTATCCAGTAATCGCAAAATGTAATTTATTTTGAACTGTTGCAAAAAATTGCTTAGTAATTTCTTCATTTGAATTATAGTCAGCACTACACTGAGCGTAAATGTCAGTGATTTTCTGATAAAATCTTCGCTCACTGGAACGAATGTCACGGATACGCGCCAATTGTTCTTCAAAATAATCTTGACCGAAAATGTTGTTTGGATTTTTTAGTCGCTCATCATCCATGGCAAAACCTTTAATGATATACTCTTTCAAAATCTGTGTTGCCCAAATACGAAATTGCGTGGCATGCGCGCTGTTAACCCGATATCCGACAGAAAGAATCGCATCAAGATTATAATGTTTTGTCTTATACTTTTTGCCATCACTGGCAGTTACCGAGAATTCCTCGGTAACTGAATTTTCTTGTAATTCATTGCTTTCAAAAATATTTTTTAAGTGTAAAGAAACATTATCAATAGAGCAATTAAAAAGTAAAGCGAGTAACTTTTGTGTCAACCAAATATTTTCATCATGCAAAAATATATCCACTTTTACTTTTCCATTTGGTGTAGTATAGAGTAAAAATTTTGTAAACCCCGTTAGATTCTTGTTATCTAACAAGATAGATATGTTTTGTTTTGTAATTTTCTTATTATTTTTTATAATTTTTTTTTGATTTTTCTCTTTTAATTTTTTGTTACCCGACGAATTTTTTGTCTACTGTGGCTGATAAAACATTAAGTATTCGTATCCACAACAAATGTCCTATGCAATCCATTTCTTCACTTGAAAAATCTTTATTTATTTTTTCTACAAATTCTTCATATATTACTTCTTTCCAATCATCTATCTTTTTTTGTAAAATTTTAAGTTCTTTTTTATTAATTTCTATTGTTTTATCTGGAAAATTTGAAAGAATTTTTCTGCATAAATTTTGTGTTTCTTCGTCAGGAAAAGAATTAATTATTTTTTCATTCACTTCTAAAATTTTGCACTCTCTCATAGCAAAACGTATTTCATTATTTTTTGGATCTTTGTATTGTTCTAATACTCTCTTTGAAATCTCTTTAAATTTTTCGTAAGAAATTGTTTCCTTTTCTATCTCTTTTAACTCTCTCTCTTTCTCTGAATCTAAAATTTCAGGTTCATTAAATTGTTTTTTTATTTGTTCTATCATAATTTTAATTTTAATTAAATTTTAAATTATATCCTCATAAACATTTTACAGCGACAATGTAAATAAATTTATTAGTTTTAGCCAAAAATTACTTTTAACATTTTATTGCTCTTTTAGTAAAAATTATCAGCTGTAACAAGTCTAACTTTTGCTTGTGAATATCTATTTTTAAAAGCTTTATTAAAAGCCTTTCGCTTGTATTTTATTTCTACTCCAATAAGTTCACTTCCCTTTTCCAACACCACATCAATCTCCGAACCCTGTTTTGTTCTCCAATAATAAAATTTGAAATTTTTATCAGAATAACTGTCTTGTTTTATTAATTCACTAATTATAAAATTTTCAAACAAAGCTCCCTTATCTGTTCTTGACTCCAAATCAGAAAAATCTCCAATCAGAGCATTTCTAATTCCGCTGTCATAAAAAAATATTTTTGTTGCTTTTGAAATCTCATCTCTCTTGTTTTTTGAATAAGGATACAACCGAAACAAAATAAAACTCTGCTCAAAAATTTCAATATATCTCTTAATTGTTCGCTGATCAGCTTTTAAACTATTAGCCAATTCGGAATAGTTTATAAGATTCCCGATTTGCCAAGCCAACAATTTTAACAAATCTTTGGCTAATTTCTTATCCTCAATCAAATTTAATTCCAAAATATCCTTGAAAATCAAACTGTCCGCAAAATTCAAAAGATATTTTTCATCATTGGAATTTTTGATTAAATGCGGATATTGCCCGTAGATTAAAACACTATTTAATATATTTTTTATATCAAATTTATATAATTGGTTTTTTGGATTATACTTTTTATCATCAATTATTTTTTCAAAAATATTGAAATTCAAATCTTTTTCAATTCCCTTTTGATTTAAATATTCAGAAAAAGTAAGCGGATAAATATTATAATCAATTTTTCTTCCAGCCAAGCTCTCCCCGGTCTTATTTTTTATATGAAATGAAGATGAACCGGTGATAATTATTTTTATATTTTCTAATTGATCATAAATTATCTTTATGGCCCTACCTGGATTGTCCAACAAATGAATTTCATCAATAATAATCTCTTTGGAATTTTCATTTATCAATGTTTTATATGTCTCAATATCATAGGATTCCAAAATTTTCTTAACAGGTTCGTTATCAACCAAAAAATAATCTCCGCTGGAAAATATTTTTTTAACTATGGTTGCTTTTCCAACCTGTCGCGAACCAAGCAAAATAAGCGCTTGCTTGTATTTTTTAAAATGCTGGCTAATTTTAGAATCAAGATGTCTTTTCATAAAAACATATTACTTTTTAAGCATTAGATGCATTAAAAGATATATCTAATTATATATAGCGGTCTATTTTTTGTCAAATTAGATTTATTTTTGCTTAATTTTTTTCTTTTTCGTCATCCCAAACCACCTGAACCTGAGGGAAACCTGAGGGACCGTTCATAAAAGTGTGTCTAGCTTTTTTATCTTTTTGTAATTTTCTTAAAATGTAGCGAAAATTTTAATTAATAAGAAACAGCCTGATCCCAATCAATTAAATAAATTCTGGGTTTTTGATTAAAATCTACATTTCCATTTTTATCTCTAAAAAATCTAAGACAAAAATTTTTTACAACATTTGTATGTCCATGTTTAATCTTATTTTTTTCCAATATTTCTATTATTTTTTCTCTATCCTCTTCTAATTCTTTTACAAACTCATCTGTTATTTGTTTCCAATCATATAAATCTAAATCTAAAACTCCACTATATACATTCACTAAATTTTCTTTATTTAATTTAAATGATTGTATAGGTTCAATAGGAACATAATCAAAACCAGCTTTTTCCCATAATTTATAATTTTTATATACTTTCTGCCATGTTAAAAAATGCTCTGGCTTTATATGTCTTATAATTGTTTTATTTTTTAACCCACCTCCGATTAGCGTAGTTTTAGGGGATTTTTTTTTAGAACCACCTTTCTCAAAATTTTGTCTTGAAAAAGAATCATTAGAAATAATATTCTTACTATATAAAGAACTTTCAATTAAAACATTTCCTAATTTTTCTTTGGCTAATTCAAAAAGATCTTTCTGTTCATTTTTTGGAACAAAAGGAATCATTTCCGCATAAATTTTTTGTACTTCTGGATTTTTTGTATTAAGACCAAGTTCAATTAAATCTGCCCTCTCATTTTCTAGAGCATTTTTATTTTATCTTTATTAACTACTTCTTTAATTTTTTCATCATTGTTCAAGCTAATGAACATAATTTACAGTTGGCTAATAATTTCAAATGTCATGTATTTATTATATTAAAAAAATTTTAACGACAATGTCAATCAAAATCGTGAAAAACTCAATTTTTTTTTTCACTTTTTCACGGTTTTAATTATAATTTGCCATTCTGCGACAGGACTAATACATGCTATTTTTTTTGAGACCCTACATAAAATTATTTTAAATAAAAAATGGAAGAAAATAATGGAAATTGAACTTCCATTATTTAATATTCTCTAAAAAATCTTCCATTGAGAAAAAACCTTGTTTTTTATTTAGCCATTCTGCTGCTTTAATTGCTCCCTCAGCATATCCTTTTCTATCGCGCGCAATATGCGTAATCATTACATAATCAGACGCGCTATCAAAACAAACATCATGAGTAAAATTAACAGCGCCTCCGCGAGTGGAAGAAAAATGAATTTCTTCTGGTTTTATTTTTCTATCCAATTTTTCTTCAACAACAGAAGTTTTTCTTTTAATATTTTCTAAAAGAATTTTCTCAATTATTTTAGCTGTTCCTGATGGAGAATCAGCTTTATTATAATGATGCACTTCGTGTGCCCAAATATCAAATTCTGGAAAATTATTAAATAATTGTGAAGCTTTTTTTATTATCTCATAATATAAATTTACTCCAATTGAAAAATTTGATGACCAAAGAAGTCCAATTTTTGATTCTTCAACAATTTTTTTCACATCATCCATTTGATTATACCAACCAGTAGTTCCTACAACAGTATTAACTTTTAATTTAGAAAGTTTTTTTATATTTTCAATAGCTGATGTTGGATGCGAAAAATCTATTGCAACATCTATTTTTGAAAAATCAGCTTCGTCTATTTTTTTTACACTAGTTTGAGGATCAACAATAACTAAAACATTATGTCCTGCTAGTTCAGCTAATTCTTTAATAATTTTCCCCATTGCACCAAAACCAATGATTGCTATGTTCATAAATTTGTTTGTTAAAAAAATTAAAATTAATTAAATTATTTTTTATTTTTTATTAATTCCTCTGCAATTTGAACAGAATTTAATGCTGCTCCTTTTAAAAGTTGATCACCGCTTACAAAAAATTCTAATCCATAATCTTTAAACACCAAACTCTGTCTAATTCTGCCAACATTAACATCGTAATTATTGCTGACAAAAAGAGGCATTGGATATAAATTTTTTTCAGGCTCATCAACAACTTTTATTCCTAAAGTTTTTTCAAATAATACTCGCACTTTTTCTGGAGAAACTTTTTTTTCAGTTTCAACAACAATGCTTTCACTGTGAGCTCGCATAACTGGAACTCGCACAGCAGTGCAAGAAATTAAAATATTTTTATCATTAAACCCTATTTCTTTAATAATTTTTTCTTTTTGTTTTTCCATAATTTTCTTTAAAAAAATTCTGTTATAGAAAATTTAATTAATTTTAATGTGTGATAGATTTATCATATTGCCAAACTGCTGAAATATCCATAAGAGGTAAAACAATAATATTTTTATCTATATGATTTATTCTACTTGAAAAGTCAAGCCCTCTATTTGAAATTTCAAGTAATGTGTTTTTCTTAAAATCAAACTTAAAATAAAGTATGGTTATTATTAATATTCATAATTATTTTTTCATAAAAAATTATGTCTCTCCGTTTATATTAAAATCAAACACTTTTTGTGTGTTTAAATTTATTTTTATATTAAAATAACAATTTCCACCATCTTCTACAGAAACCAAATCTTTTTTCCAATTTTTATAATCCGAACAGAAAAAATTTGCCCAAATTATTTTTTCTTCTTTTTCGTTTAAATATCCAAAAAATTGAACCTTATAATTTAATAATGCTTGAATTTCTTTTTTACTTTTTAAAAAAGACTCTAATAATTCTATGGCCTTTTGAATATCTGTATTAGTCGGTGTGTATCTTTTGTTATTGCCAAACAAAAAAGAAATGTCATAATTTGCAGGAAATACTACATAATTTTGCTTAAATAAATTAGTTAAAAAGTTTTTCATAAAATACCCTCCAATTAGAAGTATTGATAAAATTATAATTGTGATTAATATTTTTTTGTTCATAATTTTATATTTTAAAACATTGTTTCATTTGATTTTATTTTACATTTATTCATTGAATTTATAATTTCATCCACTTTTGTTTTATCAAGATTATATTCTTTTAGTTGTTCTCTTACTGTATTTTCAGATCTGTCAAACCAAAAATCAAGATCTTCAATTGATTTTTCCTTTGCTGTTATTGTCCCCTTTCTCTTTTTTGATGGATCTGTTTTATTGGATTCTGCCTCTATTCTAACAGCAACAACAAGAAGACAATAATCACTCTTTCTAATTGCTTTATTCCACCCATTTATTCCTTTGCCATTCGCAAGTTCTTTATGGCGATTATCAAGAACATAATAATTACTATCCAAAAAATCTGCAAGTTCTTGTTCGTTCTCAAAATTAAATTCTGTATTTGATCTAATATTTGAATCTACTTTTTTTGTATTTTTATTTTGCATTTGTTGATTTTTTTCAGTCACTATTTTCCATCTCTCCTTCAAAAACAAAAAATCATCTTTATTCAAAAATCCATCTTTAAATTTATTATCTACTGTAATTTGTATAATTAAACCTCTTTTGCCACTCACTTTATAAACCCATTTTGGACATCCTAACCTTTTTTCTTCATAACAAGCTTTAAAATTTTCCATATAAGCTTGTTTATGTTCTTCATCATTTTGAATTTTTATTTGTTTATAATCTAAAATAATCGGTCCTTTATGTTTTTTATATTTATAGTCTATTATTTTCTTTTCTGGATTAAATTTATTTTGATAATACTTTTCCATCAACTCTTTTTCAGTTGGTGCTATTTCAAATTTAGGTCCAGTTCTCCATGTTTCCCATGGATTTGGACCAGAGTTAGACTGCCATTCTAATGTAACATTTTTATTACCCATTCTAAATAAATCAATTAAAAAGTTTTTCATAAAATACCCTCCGATTAGGAGTGCTAATAAAATTATAATTGTGATTAATATTTTTTTGTTCATAATTTTATGTAAAATAGCATTTAGGTAAAATATTATTAATTTTCAATTATCCTCCAATCTGCTTGATACATTTCGTATATTTCAGGTATTGCTTTATATTTATTTATAAATCTATCCTTCATATCTTTACTATTTGAACTAAATTTAATAAAATCTACAATAAATTTTGGCCCGGTATTTTGAGAATAAATTTTATCTCTACTTAAATCACTGCCTTGACGATAATCAAAATGCGTTTGTTTCATAATCTTATCTGCTTTTTCAAACGAAATATCTTTTTTGAATACAACTACTAATTCAATATTTTTCTCTATTTTTACATTATTTTCCACAACTTTTTGTTCATTATTATTATAAACTTCCATTTTTTTATTTAAGGATACAACAAAACTTACGACATAATTTTCTTTTTTTATTTCCTGATTTTGTTTAGGATATGGCTCAACTTGAATAAGTTTAATAAAATAATTCTGCAATGTTATTATATTTTCGCCATTTTTCAATTGCACCTTTTTTATTTGTTCTTTTTGTAAGTCTAACAAATTTTTTCTCACAGACATGTCAGCCACTATTATCGCTTCATTATGTTTAGAACACAACACTTCTTTTGGACACCTAAAATCTTCCGCAACATCCAAAAACTTGATCCGCAACAATTCCTCACCTTTTTTAAGCAAAGCCGTTTGCCCAATTTTTAATTGAAATGTTTTATCTAATTTTATTTGTTTATTTTTTACAACAAAAAGATCACTTAAAAAGTTTTTCATAAAATACCCTCCAATTAGGAGTGCTAATAAAATTATAATTGTGATTAATATTTTTTTATTCATAGTTTATAGATATCACACTATGACCCCGCACTCCTATTTAGTTTTATTCCAAGAAAAGAATAATGGAATTCTGTCTCATTTAAATAATTAATAAATTCATCGG
>PGYQ01000015.1:24029-24751 GCA_002839745.1 Candidatus Kuenenbacteria bacterium HGW-Kuenenbacteria-1 | reverse complement strand
AAGAATTGTTTTAAGATCATAATCGCTAATCGGATTTTTTAAAATTTGTGATGCTACTTGAACCAAATCCCCCAAACCACCAATGTGCGATTCATTATAACCTGTACGAAAAATTACATCTGCTCTTTCACCAAGATAAAATTTAAAATAATCTTGCAAAAATCCCATATCTTTTTTTGCCTCTGCTTCTGTTGCCGTAAATATTCCATTTACATAAACAACTATATAATCATTACTATCACATTGTGCTTGAACATTTAATGGAAACAAAAAAATACAAAAACAAAAAAACAAAAAACTATTTATTAAATATTTTTGATTAATTTTATTAAAATTAATTTTCATAAATCTAAAATCTAAAATTAATTAGGCAATGCCATTAAATCAATATCACAATAATTTTTATTTTCTAATCCATAAGATGTCATATATTTCTTATAATTTTCATTTTCTTTGTTTTTACGAATATCAGTATTAAAAACTAAATTTTCAACTTCTTTTAAACGAGTACGCATAATTGTAAGAGGTTCTTTGCCTAATTTTTCACCTTCTTCAATAGTCATATTTTCTGGAAAAATAATTCTTGGCACTGTTTGAGCAAGACACGAATGTCCTCTTCCTTCTTCCTGCAACACGGCCACGAAAATTTCTGAGTTAGTAATGTCTTTTCGAAAATGCATTTGCATTGCTTTGGCGTATTGTAAAGCGCCCGAACGAATGCG
>PGYQ01000015.1:0-23957 GCA_002839745.1 Candidatus Kuenenbacteria bacterium HGW-Kuenenbacteria-1 | reverse complement strand
ATAATTAAAATAATTACAAAAAATATTTGAATTATTTTCCAAACTATTTTCCAAATTTTTTTCAAATTATTTTTAAATTTTTCTTGCATATTATTTTTTATTTAATGGCAATAAAATTGTTAAAATATTTAAATTTTTAAAAGATATTGAAGAATTTATTTGCGCTTTTTGATATAATTCCTCTGGCTGACTTATTATTTTTTCCACTTGTCCAATAATTAATCCTCGAGGAATATTTTCTTCTAATCCACTCGTAATCACCAAATCCCCCACTTTTATTTTTATATCTTTAGGAATTAATTCCATTATTAAAGATAAATTATATTCCCCTTTAACCAATCCACTTGTTTTTGAAAAATTTTGAATAGTAGCCGCTACCAAACTATGGCTTTCAATAATAGGTAGAATTTGAGCTGTATATTTATCTACTTTAATAATTTTGCCAATTAAAAATCCTTGCATTATAACAGGTAAACCTTCTCTTAATCCATCCGCCTCTCCTTTATTAATAATTAAAGTTTGAAAACCTAAATTATTTGTTTCTCCGATAATTTGAGTTATTATAAAAGGAATATTATTCTTTTTAATAAAATTTAATTCTTTTCTTAAAGCTTCATTTTCCTGAAATAATTCTTCTATTTGTGATTTTTCAACAATTAATTTCTGAATTTCTTTTTTTAATTTTTTATTTTCTTCTATTGTCTCTTTTGAAAATACGGTTTTTTCATGAATTTTATTGGCTATTTGATAAGTTTTTGATTGAAAAGGTAGAAAAAATATTTTTAAAAAATTTTCTAAAGGCAATAATAGTTTTGTTGAATAAAAAAAAATTAACAAAATTATTACTATTACAATAAAAATCAATTTAAATTGAAAAATTTTTTTAAACATAACTTTACCTTACTGACATAAAATTTTTAGAATTTAAAATATTTGTTTCTGACTCTACAAAAACTTCTGTTACATTAGGTAAAAAATTTACCCAACTAGCCGATAAATTTCTCTTTTCTTTAGATAAAAATTGTTTAGCAGAAATTATATTTACTCCAACAACATTCTTGTCTTGATAAAGAATAACCTTAAAAAAAGTTTCCCAAAAACCATAGGAACTATTATTAATCGCTTCAAAATTGACTTGATTAATATTACTTTTTTTATCTGAAGTAATTTGGATACCAATTGGATAATATTTTATATTTTTAATCTCAAATTGTATTTGAGGAATTTTAGATAAATACCTTGTTCTTTTCCATTGAACATTTTTAATTTTTAATTCAACAAAAGGATTTTTTGCCAAACTTTCAAAGTTAAAATCTAATAAAAACTTTTTTTCATTAGGTAAAATAAAATTTGTTTTTATTTTCCCTTCTTGACCATTAAAAATAAATTGATAGTCATATTGAGCTACCCATTGAGAATTTACATTTTCTATTTGTGATATTGTATCATATTTTTGGCTTTCAGAAAAAATACTCTTAGTTAATAAAACTTCAAGATCTTTTGGTTTATTTTTTTCTTTAAAAGAATTATAGTCAATTAAATCCTTACTTAAAGAATTGATCATTATTTGATAATTTTTTTGATCTTTAAAATAAAAAACAGTTTTAAAAATTAAAAAACTTATTAAAATAATATTCAAAATAATTAATCCAATAATAATACTTGATCTAATTTTTTTTTTATGGTTTAAAAACCAATAAGCAAATTTAAATTGTTTCTCAGATAAAGACATAAAATAAGCAAAATTTGAAACAAATTTTATTTTAATTTCTTTTGCCAGCTTAGCAAATTTAATAAATTAATTTATAATTTATAAAATTATCTATTTTCCACTATTTTTATATACTTCTTTGCTTTATTGCACATTTTTTCTAAAATTTCTTTAGAATATGGTTTTATTTTTTTATATTTTTCATCAATCATTTTTTCTTTAAAAACAAATTGTTGTAAAAAATATTTCTTCGCTCCCTGAATCTGTTTAGCAATAAAAACTATATCTTCTTCCTTAATTAAATTTGGAACAATGGTAGTTCTAAATTCATAATCAGAAAAGTTCATAATTATTTTAATGCTTTGTTTTGTTTTATTTAAATCTACTTTCGCACCAGTTATATTTTCATATTTTGAAAAAGGTGCTTTAATATCCATGGCAATATAATCAACTAATTTTTTTTTAATTATTTTTTTTAACATCTCTGGATTAGTTCCATTTGTATCTAATTTTATCAAAAAACCCATTTTTTTTATTTTATTTAAAAATTCTGGCAAATCTTTTTGCAATGTCGGCTCTCCACCAGTAATACAAATTCCATCTAATCTTTTTTTTCTTTTTTCTAAAAATTCAAAAATTTTTTCCTCTTTTATTGTTGACTGTTGTTTATCAAATAAAACCAATCCAGAATTATGACAAAACCCACATTTAAAATTACATCCTTTAGTAAAAATAATTGCGCAAATTTTGTCAGGATAATCAATTAGAGATACTTTTTGCAAACCACCAATTAACATAATCTAATAAAATATAAATTAAAAGTGTAAAATTCAACTTAATTTTACACTTTTAATGTGAGCTTTAAACTTTAATAATAATTTTTATTCTTCATTTTTTATTTCTGTCTCAATTTTTGGAAGTCCTTTTGTTTCTTCAATTTGTGTTGTTTTTTCTCCCTCTTTAACTACTTCCTCTTCAGTTTTTATTTTTTCTCCTTTATGATTAAATTTAAAACTGTTTATCATCATTTTAAAAACGGTTTTAAAATTAAGATGATTCAACAAACTAGAGTTATAAGAAAAAACATAAATTAAATTATCCTTGGCTAAATAAAAATTTTGAGTATCTACACTCCAAACACCTTCAATGCCATCAACTATTGAAGTTTTTAATTTAGCTTTATCTAAAGTTTTTTCTTCAAATTGTTTTATATACCATTCTTTGCTTTTTAATTTTTCAGGATTTTCTTGAACAATAACAATTATTGACTCCCCAGTTTCTATTGGAGGAATAAAAATTGTTTTATTATCTACAAAATTTACTAAAAAATCCTTTAAATAAAAAATACTATATTTATAAATTGGGTCTGTATAAATTTTTATTGTTCCTGAATTAGAAAGTGGATATAACGCTCCGTCGTTTGGACTAAATAAATTAATTACCTCCCACCCATCCGGATATCCTCCCAAATCTGAATCTGCTCTTTGAGGATCTGTTTGAAAAAATCCTTCTTCCACATCCGTTAACCCATCAAAATCAGAATCAGTTGTGGATGGTAAAATATCTGGATTAATTATATCCAAATCAGTATCTAAACCTGCAAGAATTTCTTCTGTTTTTGAAACTAAAATTGTATAAACATCTTTTATATCTAAAAGAGTGACAGTAAAAGTATTACCTTCAACGTCTTGCTGAGCTTCTAAAAAATTCCATTTCCCATTTTCTAAAAAAGCTACTCTAAAATCTTTCTCTTTATAATTACTAATTATTTTATCATCATATCCTAAAATCAAAGTAATTGATCTTTTTAATTTAATATTAGAAGGAACAAAAGTATATATTCCCCCAATAATATCTTGTCTAGGATCAATCATAAAATATGACTTAGAAGGATATTGACTTATTATTTTAGGCTTTTCTTCGGAATCAATAAATCCAAAAGGCAATGTTACTTGGGCTCGACTAATAACTTTACCATCTTTATCTTTCACTTCAGTCTTAATTGTTTGGGCTATTTCTATTTTTTCATTATTTTTAACTCCTAAATCAACTGGCTTCTCTTTATCACCATTTATTTCTATTACAGGTTTTTTTTGTGACATAAAAAATATTTTTCTCGCTTTTTCATTGAATAAAAAAACAACTCCCACACTCAATACAATTAGAATTAAAAAAATACTTAATAATAAAACCCAGACATTCTTCTTTTTCTTTTTGTGTTTTTCTAAAAATTTAATTGGCATCACATAAATATCTTCATCTTGCGCTTCTTTAAATTTTGGATTAGAAGAATTTTTTAAATCTAAAGTATTTAAATCTTTAGATATATTTTCAAAATTATTTTCTGGCATAAAAACTTAGCTTTTAAAATTTAAAAATTATTTTTGAATCGTTTCTAATAAACTTCCTTCTCCTTTCGGATTAGTTTTTTTCTTTAATTCATCTCCATCTTTAATTCCATCTGCATCTGTATCAGGTTTTAATGGATCTGTTTTCCATACTTTTACTTCTGCTCTATCTGACAATCCATCTTTATCCGAATCTACTTCTAAAGCATCAGTGCCTAATTGCGCTTCTTCATCATCAGATAAACCATCAGCATCTGAATCAATTACTTGTTCAACCGTTTTTATTTGTGATAAAATATCATTTGCATTTTTTTCTTTTTCTAGTATTTTTCTTTCCTCTCTTATATTTTTTATTTTAAAGTAAATTACATATATCCCTAAAAATAATAAAATAATTACAATAATGCCAATTATAAAAACTTTCATTTTTTCTTGATTAAAAAATTTTAAAGAAACTTTTGATGCTTCGGAAATTTCCTCTTCTTTGGGTAATTCCTTTGGCTCCATTTCTTTAAATATATTTGATTCTTTATGTACTTCAGTAGAAGAAAAAATATCTTCTACATCCTCTTGTTGTTTTCCTTCAGACATAAAATTAGGCTCTAGAAACTAGGTTTTAGCTTCTAGAAATTAAAATTTAAATATTCTATTTTATTAAAATTTATTTATTACTAAAAAATCTTTTAATAAAGATTTTATTTTGCCAACCCTTAACATTCGACTTATCGCCACTCTCAAACTATTATCATTTATTTTTACAACTTTTCTTAAATCCGCAAAAGAAAAATAACTTTTTTTAATTTTATTTATTTGTTTTTCTAATTCGATCATATAATTGACTTACTATTGGATAGTATTTTTTAGGCAAAAAAACTTGGAGTTCATTTTTAAATTCTCTTTCCGTGTATTTAGGTAACTTTTTTAATAAAAGAAACTTTTCTCTTAATGCTTGCGCATTATACCATTATATCATAAATCAAATATATCTCTACTTTTTTTCTGCCCAATAATGCAGATCCTTTCATTTTTTTTAATTCTAATAAGGTATGGGTTAAAAGTAATGGCTCATTTATGCTTAATGGACTTTTTATTAAAGATAATTCAGTCTCTATTTTAATTTTATTAGCTGGTTTATGAACTTCAATTTTTATTGAAAAAGAATGCTTTAATTTATTATTAGCTAATTCTAACAAAATTTCCATCTCGGCTTCTTCTCGTAAAATCTGGTCTCAAGAGATTCCAATGTTTTTTATATAATTATTTATTTTTTAAAAATTTTATTAAAACAATTTTACTTCTTTTTGGAAGTACTTGGCGCTGGCGGAATTTTTTCTCCAGTTACAGGATTATTACCATTTTTAATTTCCTCAAAATCATTAATCTTATTATTATTTGAATCTTTTTTGAAAGGATCGCTTTGCCAAGCAGTAATTTCAAGAGAATCAGATAAACCATCGCCATCTGTATCAAATTTTAAAGGATCTGTTTTATAAAGTTTTACTTCAATGCCATCCCAAAGCCCATCTTCGTCTGTATCGGGTTTATTAAAATCAGTATGAATTTTCTTTTCTTCCCAATCTGCCAAACCATCTCCATCACTATCAGCTTCTGATGGATTTAAAATCATATTAACAGGCAAAAGAACTGTTGGATGAGTAAGATTATATTGTCGTTTTGACCAAAAATAATAAATACTCCCTAAAATAATGATGATTAAAAAAATTAAAATAATTTTATATTTGTTCATAAAAATTTATTTATTATTTTGCTTCATCTAAATTAATAATTAACGAATTTAAAGAAGGTAAAAAAGTAGCAATATCAGGTTGATTAGAATAAAATTTTATTTCAAATTTTAAAAATTTATTTTCTTTTGGAATACTAACTAAAGAAAGTAACGATGAATCTGAATACCCGCTCCAAGAAGCAATTGCTAATCCCGCTTCAGTGGTCGCGGATTGAAATCTAATCTCAATTTTACTGCCTATTGGTGTAGTCTTTGTCAGAACAATACTATTCCAAGTAGTTTGAGCAAATGACGATTCAAAGGTAGTTGACCAAAAACCGCCTCTAAGGGTAATGTTTTTTAAGCCATAACCCATCATATCAGAATAAGTGTAAGGTTTAACACTCACACCTGTTCCTGCTACTGGATATCGCCCCATAACAGCTCCTAAACTATTAATTTTCGCTGCTATACCACCTTTGTCATGATTGATAACCCAAATATTTCCATCTGCGTCGCCTGAAATGCCAATTGGAAGATCACCTCCAGAAGAATAAATCCCCTTTAAACTTCCATCGCTAGGATTTATTTTAGCCACTTGATTGCTAAAATCAAAAGCAACCCAAACAAAACCTTGTTTATCAACTGCCACGCCTCTTGAGCGACCATATGAATGGGCCGTATTATAAGTATAATAAATAATATCTCCGTTTTGAGCCACTTTATAAACTCCCTTACAAGTATCAGCCACCCAAATATTATCATTTAAATCAACAGCTATTCCATAAGGATGTAAACCAGCATCCCCACAAGTAGTGCCACCAACGCCAGAATAAGTATTGACTACGCCAGTAGAAATATCAATTTTACTCACACTGTTGCCATTTCTATTGGCAGACCAAATATGACCACTAGCATCAATAGCTAAACCATAAGGTCTAGCGCCAACATTATAAGTAGCTAAACGGTTACAATCCTTATCTATTTTATAAACCTTATTTTCTTCATAACTAGCCACCCAACCAAAACCCTGAGTATCAATTGCTATTCCACGCGGACCAATACCCACGGAACAAGTTTTTATAAGAGATCCGTCTTCTTTTAAAATAGTGACGTCGTTGCTATCTCTATTTGCAATCCAGACGTTACCCTCTAAATCAACGGCTGTTCGCGAAGGATTTTTACCAGTTGAATATCTACCCATTAAAGCACCATCGGAAGTCTTAATTTTAGAAACCATATCAACATCAGAATTAGCTACCCAAATATAAGGAGTAGAAATATTTGCTTGTTTTAATTTTATAGATGTATTTGATACTTCTATATTATTTAATTCAGTTATTGGTATATCTGAAAAATTATATTCTTTTAATAATTTACCACAATTTTGATCATTGGTTGCAATACACTTTACGCTATTTTCATAATTTTTTGTTATATCACAAATTTCCTGACCATTAACTATCCCATCGCCACAATATGACGCAGATCCGCTACAATCAGTCTTACAACTATCAGCACCTTGACCATAAGTATCATTATTAATGTTTCCTTTATCGCATTGTTCGCCATAGGTAGCTTGAATAGTTCCATCGCCACACCAACCATCTGTCCATTTACAACTTGTACATTTATATTGATTAGTAGCATAAGAGCCATTGCCATCTGCTTCGCATTCTTCATCTCTATCAATCGTTCTTTGCCACAATCTTATATTCCATATCCGCAACGATTTATTTATTTTTTTGTTATAAGTCCCATTTTGAACAATTCCATCTCCGCAATATCCACCTTTATCTTGACAATTTATATCGCATTCATATTGCTTATTGATTTTAGAATCAGCTGGGATTGGAGCTATATAATTTGTTGGATCACATTGCTCTGGTCCATTTTGCGTACCATCTCCGCACCAGCCACCAGTCCATTTACAGACAATGCATTTATATTGATTAGTAGCAGAAGAGCCATTGCCGTCTGCTTCACATTGCTCGCCATAAGTACTTTGTATAATTATATCTCCGCAATATCCACCTTTATCTTGACAATTTATATCGCATTCATATTGCTTATTGATTTTAGAATCAGCTGGGATTGGAGCTATATAATTTTTTGGATCACATTGTTCATTATGTGCAGTTTGTTCAGTTCCATCTCCACAATATCCACCAGTTATTTTACAAGCTAAACATTGATATTGATGATCTATATTTATTGCTTGTGAAGGAGTTGGTTTTGTAAATACATTTGCACCACTTAATTCACATTGTTCACCATGATTAGTTTGTATTATTCCATTGCCACACCAACCATCTGTCCATTTACAACTTGTACATTTATATTGATTAGTAGCAGAAGAGCCATTGCCGTCTGCCTCGCATTCTTCGCCACAATCCTTTGCTCCATTTCCACAATGATTTACCCATCTTCCTGATTGACAATATTGTCTCCCATTACAATCACCTACAGCTTTACAGCTATTATTTAAAAAACATTGTCCTGTAGCACACCCTTTGCCAAATTCTGTTTCATATCCTAAATAATAATCTTGTCCATCTAAAAGCGAGGAATAAGTATAAACAGATGAGGCTAAAACTGGATATAAAATTTCATCGGTTATGTCGCCAGCATATGCTTTATTTTCTTTATCCCAACAAGTTTTTGAATCGTATTTAAAAATAATTTGTTTTTTGTTTATAGTTTTTGTTTCTTCTGGACAAGATCCAAATGTATTTATTGGATCAATAGGTAAAAAATTTACCAATGCTTTGCCTAATTCAAGTTGCCATGAAGGCCAGGTACTAACCGTGTGATTTGTCATATAAGTTCCAGATTCTAATTTAGGATAATAACCATATTTTTCTTTATAATCTTCTAATAAACTTTTAATATTATTTATATCAGCCCATCGTTTAATATCGTTTCTTAATTGCGCTTTTTGTTCAGGCGTAATAGCAACATTTGCGTTAAATTTCCAATTTGCTATCATTCTATTAAAAATTTCTATTGTTTCAGAACTCGCACCTTCATTATAAGAAATTAAATAAATATATGTATTAAGGTAAGTTTGTAAAGGGGTACCTGAAGTTTTTGCCTTAAATTTAATTTTATCTATATATCCCGCAGAAACATAAATTGATCGTCCGTCTCTTAAACCATCATAACCGTCCACTTTTATTAATGCGGGATTACCCTGATTTGGCACATTTTGTTGATACCAAAGCAAAGGAGAAATATGATCAGGATTTTTATAAACCCGTAAACCAATAACATCTTTTTCTATAATATTTTTTCCTTTAGCATCTACCCAATTATCTTTTTTAAAGAAAAAATATTTTATTAAATCCTCAGATCCTTTTTTTATAATTGGTTGATTAAAATTTGGCAAAGGCAAAGATACTTCTTTATCCTGCGCTTGTAAAAAATTATTCTTTAAAAAAACCCCGCTAATAATCGCGATTAAAATAATAGAAAAAATTATAATGTATTGTTTAAAATGTTTCATAATAAAAAGTAAAGTAATCATAAACAAGTAATTTGTTATCCGCCTTCTACGGATTATACATGTTACTGCTTACTGTTTTCATCGGTCTTTACAATAAAGAATTTCAAAACCTGTATCTGAATCTAAACCTACATTTGCTGAATCTGTAAACTTCCAAGGATTTTCACACATTAAAGATGTTACCTTAATTTCCATGCTTTTGGAAGGTATATCGCCAGCATTAGCTTGAACTGAAACAATCGCTTCTCCGTTTTTTCTTTGCGAAGTAACTGTTTGAGTAGGGTTTTTAGAATCTACTATTGATAAAATTCCATTTGCGTCTTGCTTATCCCAAACATAACTTGCTAAAATATTTTCATTATTTTTATCTTGCGCTTGAGCAATATAATTATGTTGATTCCTTGGTGTTATTGAAACTTGATCATCAACGCAATTATCATCAGCACAAGTAAATGAATCATTGTTTTTTTCTTTTCCATTTATCATTATTTTAATATGATCAATTTGACACAAGGTAGCTCCTGTTTTAAAAGTCCAAGCTTTATCATTTTCCATTGTTAAATCGTCTCTATTTTTAACTTCTTTTTTAATTGTCATTTTATATTCAATATTTTTTTCTAAATTTACTTTAGAAGAAAAAATTATTGTTGTTTTATTATTTTCATCGCGACTAATTATATCGCCTTCTACTAAAATGTCATTTTTAGTTAAAAAAATATTTTGATTATTTAAGGTTTCTTTGTTTATTATTTGATTAAAAGTAGCGCTGATTTCTTTATTTGTACAAACATTATATCCTATTGGACTTTGGGCTATTATGTCTGGTTTGGATGAAAGATAAGGCGCTAACACTGGACAATTTCCACTGGCATTGCAGGCTTGCGCACAACAACCATTAACACATTCCGTTTCTCCTTCTTTACAATTATATTTACTTAAAATAGTCAAAGCGCCAGACGATTTTAATAATTTATAAAAAGAACAAACTTGGGTATTTCCTCTTGCTTTTGCAGTAATCTTGGCTATATTAGAACTTTCTGTCGCTTCATTTTCAATTTTTCCAATTCCTCCGCCAGACGCGCAAGTAGCACTACAACTATCTACATTAGAACCTAAACAAGATTTCCATTTATATCCATCAATAATAGCTAATTTTTGACCATCTGAAGAACAAGAATCTGGAGATCCATAGGCTTCTGTTAAATAATCATACGTCTCGGAAATATACATATTGTGTATATAAGGGATAACTTTGGTTCTGTCTACCTCGCACTTACTATTTTTTGTTTTAAAAACCCAAGAAAAATCTTGTTTTAAAATTTTCCCATTTAATCCTTTTACTCCATTTTCTCCTCCTTTAATAATCACTTTATACCATTGATTTTGCACTAAATTTAATGCTTTATTAATAAAAAGTTCCTTTGTTGAATTGCTATAGGTAATTTCTAAAGATGTTAATTCTTGAGAACCTAAACTACTACAAGTTTCTGTGTTATCTGTACATTTTTTTAATTCCACTGTGCTTGAATTAAAAATTGTTGAAACCATATCAATATTAAATTGAGTGTCTATTTGCGCGTTTATACAAACATCTTTGCAATTTGGCCAATGTTTTACTATTTCTGGTTCAACTTTACAAACTCTATTTTCACACTCATTCGCAAGACAACAAGAATTACCACAAACTGCCTCTTCTGGCACACATTGAAGTCCATTTGATCCATTTCCATTTGATCCATTAATATAAATATTGCAACCAGAATAGTTAAATTGACAGCTATTATCACAAAGTAAATTTCCACTTATATAACTGCTAAAATCACTACATTTTTTATTACCAAAATTAGTCTTATCGCAAGTTTCTCCTGAATTTATTATTCCATCGCCACAAACTCCAGGAGAACCTTTACATTGAGTAGTGTCAAATCCAAAGCAATCAGTTTTACATTTTAAACCATCTCCGCTCATTGAATCAAAATTAGCACAAGTTTTGCTATCTAAATCAGTTCCATCACAAATTTCCAATTCTTCTCTTTTGTTATCACCACATGTAGTTTTAATTACTTCAAACCAAACTGGATTACTTTTTAAAACAACTGCCTCATAAATTATCTCATTTTGGCCACCAATGCAAACCCCAAGAATAGAAATTCCGCCAACGCATTCTTTTTTCCCAGTATCACGCTGACCAATTTTCGTAACTACCACATCGCCTGACGTTGTTTGCGGAACATTAGTATTAATTTGAGAATTTGTCCAATTATTTAAACTCACTGTTGCCTTAACTTGATTAAAAAATACCCCTTCGTTTACTAACGCTGTCGCGCCAAAATTACTGCCTGTTATTTTTACTGAAGCGTCAACACTTCCATTGTCTGGAGAAATTTCACAAATGCCCGGCGCTAAAAGATCATTATTATAAGTAAATATTTTATCATTGTTTGAAAAAATTTCTTGACCATTTGGTAAAATTACTTTCACAACCACTGAGCCAGTCTCAGAATTTGGTGCTAAAGCAATAATTTCATCATCAGACCAGGCTCCTTTACAAGGAGCTAAAACAGCTGGAATATTATTAAAAAGTATTTTGCTTTGTCCTTGTGTATTGCCAAAATTTCTGCCACGAATTGTAACATAAGAATCTTTTGGTCCCTTATCTGGAGTAATATTATTAATAAATGGATTTATATAAAAGCTCACTTCATTGCTATCAACTCCATTTGGCGCGTCTTTCCATTTTAAAACAACCTTTACTTTTGGTTCTGAAACAGTAA
This sequence comes from Candidatus Kuenenbacteria bacterium HGW-Kuenenbacteria-1, assembly GCA_002839745.1. Classification (NCBI taxonomy): domain Bacteria; phylum Candidatus Kueneniibacteriota; species Candidatus Kuenenbacteria bacterium HGW-Kuenenbacteria-1. The sequence continues at coordinate 11,893 of PGYQ01000015.1, read as the reverse complement.
TTCCATTTGGAACAGCAATTTCTATTTTCCCATTTATCCAAGAATTAACCACAACTTCTTTATTATCAAAGAAAACTTGACTTTTATAAATTCCATTGATTTGTGCATCCCCAAAATTAGTTCCAGAAATTGTAATTTTATCACCAGCTTTACCATGATTTGGGCTTAAAGAACAAATTGAAGGTCGAACAATATTATTAATTGTAAAATTTTTACCAATGCTACTCCCTTGATCAGTGACAATTTTAATTGGTACTACCCCGCTAATTCCAAATGGAGCAATAACAATAATTTCTGTATCTGACCAACTTTGACAAGCAAGACCTGCTTCTTTATCACCAAATAAAACCTTGTTTTGTCCTTGCGTTTGACCAAAATTTTTACCTCTAATTGTTACATAAGTTGTTGCTGGATTTAAAACCATTCCATTATCAGGAGAAATATTATCAATAACAGGCAAATAAACCCGACACTGATTAATTGCTTTGCAAATATTGCCACAACAAGTTAAGTTTGAACTTGCATCACCTTCTTCTAATTGAACATTGTCAATAAAAAGATCAGTACCATTAGCGCCAGTATCATTATAACCCATACTCATTCCAATTTCATTTATTAATTCAGAATTTTGATTTACTGTTTTGCTAAGTTCTTCGGTGTAAATAAAAGTTGAAGTAAATTTTGTCCAATCAGAATAATTTCCAGCTGGCACAGAACCCAAAGCCTTATCAGCTTGATAACATTTTTTTTGAACAGGAGCATAAGCGCAATAATAACCTGGCTGATCCGGACATATTTTTGAAGGATAGTTGGCTACATACCAAGCCTCATTAGTACATAAAGAGTCCCATCCTATAGACGGAGTTATTTTTATATTTAAATTTCCAGCGCTATGACCTTTATAATAAAAACTATAAGTATATTTTTTGCCCACCACAAGTTTTAATGGTGCGGTATTATAAGTTAAAGAAAGCCACATCACTCGATGACTATTGACCCAACATAAAGTTTCTTCTTGATTATAAATAGAATCTATAGCTCCTAAATGACAAAAATCTGGTCTTTTTATAAACTTGCATTGATTTGTTTCAGAAAGCCAAGAACACCAAGGCATATCTTCGCAAGTTTCTTTATCACATATTCCTTCATAACTTTGATTGGGATCTTGATGAATATGAATAGCAGTTCCACCACCATAAGCAGTATCAATTGTTTCTCTTTTAACAAAAGAATGTTTTTGACTATTCATCTTCCATTCGTCTTTATTTTCTTCAAACCCACCCTCCCAAGTTTGACCGGGCACAGAAACAAGACTTGAATTACAATCTAAATTTACTTGACAAGCATCACCTGAACATTTTGAAGCGCAAAATTTATCTGAACAACATTTTTGTCAGCGCTACAAAACTCTCCTTCTGAACAAGCGCCTAAATCACAAGAAGGAGTTGTTTTATCTAAATCACAAGAAGCTCCCAAACCACAAGGAGAAAGAAAACTCAATCCATTACTTTCAGTTTCTCCAACTTTTACTTTTAATATAGACGCTCCTTCTTTTATTTCTTTGGGAACTTTGGTTTTAATTTCTGTCGCTAACCAATCATCAACAATTATTGAAGTTTCATTTAAATAAACTTTATCTTTTTTAAGACCAAATTTTTCTCCTTTAATTGTAACTGAATTACCAACTAATCCACACTTAGGAACTAATTCACAAATTAAAGGTCCTGGAAATTGTGTGTTTACTTCAAAATCTTCAACATTACTATAATAAAATTTTTGAACACTTTCACTGTCTTTTTTAACAACTATTTGAATATAATAAGAATTCAAAGCCAAAGCAGGTTGTTCGGGAATTTTAATAATTATTTGATTATCTTGCCAACTTTTCTCGCAAGGAAATTGGGCCTTTGATTTCAGTTTATGATTTGTTTTGTTAACAAAATAAACATCGCCCTGAGTGTCTCCAAAATTAGATCCACTAATTGTTATCGGCTGACCAGCCCCACCTTTTTTTGAAGAAATCCAATTAATATGCGGGCTTAAAACTTCAAAGTTTTTACTATTACTTAAAATTTCATTGCCATCTTTATCTATCCCTGTTTCAATCCAAACTCCACCGCTAATTGATCCATTTGAAGTTCCTCCTCCGGAAGGAATTTTTAATTTTATTTGCTTATCTTCCCAACTAGAAATACATTTTTGCATAGGATAAAAATCATTATCAAAACAACTATCTATCGCATAAGTATTGCTATTAAAATTTACATTTCCAGCTAAAGTAAAATAATTTCCTGTAATTGTAATTTCATTTCCATCATAATATCCATTGGAAGTAATATTTGTTATTTCTGGTTTGCAATATGGTTGAGTTCCAGTAAAGAAAGACCAATCAGGGATTGAGTCTTCAGGTGGAGGCGCGTAATCGTCTATTGGTGATTTTTCAGCTTTCCCATCATCATTTCCATCTAAAAAGTTTCCACAAGAATCTGTAATAATACTGCTATTTAAAATAGGGGTATATTTAATATTTTTTTGATAATTTTCATTGGGATTAGCAATTAAAGTTCTTTCATCAGAAACATTATGACTAAAACCAGTGCTTATTACTGGATTAATATTTAAAGTATTTTTTGTTAAATCAACGGTTTTTGTTATTGGATCAATAATGTTTGCGCTCATTAAAGAGATAACATCCATTGGTTCGCTAAATTTTGCTTCAATTGGAGTCGCCAAACAAACATCTTTTTCCCCATCCTCCGGAAAAACTTTTTCTACAAAAGGAGGCGTAGTATCGGTTGTCAAACCAGTAGCAAATATCCATTTTCTTTTTAAATCAGTAGCTCTAATCGCTATATTTTTTATACTCTTAACATTGGTCGTAATTTCTACTTGATAGGCTGTGTTTTCTTCAAAATCTTTTTTGGCTCTAAATTTAAAAACATCTTCCATCACAGTAAAATCACCTTCAACTGTTTTGCCTATACATTTATTTGTCTCGCATTTTCCTGAGGCACAATCTTTATTTAAATTACAAATTTCTTCTTCATTTTTTCCATCTTTTATTTTTATTAAAACCCTATCAGCATTAATAGTGTCTGGATTTAATTTATTATTAAATCCAACTTGAATAGCTCTACATAAAGCCACATCTTTTTCTTCATTTTTAGGATCAACCCATTTAACAACAAAATAATCTAATAAGGGAATAACGCAAGAATCAGAACAACCCGGAGTATATTCAGAACCAGTTCCTTCGGCATTACAAACTTGATGACAACTCATACAAGTCCCCGAAACACAAGATGAATTTACTGAACCTCCTTCTTTTTCTAAAAACGCTGTGATAACAAAATGAACAATAATAAAAGCGGATAAAACAATAATTAAACCAATTGCCGCGTTAATTAAAATTTGTTTAGCCTTTTTATATTTTTCCTCATTCCCACCAGACATCATCCAAAGAAAACCAGCGTAAATAATCATGATCACCGCAATAATACCTAAAAATCCCAAAACCACTCTAATAATGTTCATTATTGCTATTTTTAAATCTGTTTTTAATAATCCTGTTTCTTGTAGACTATTAACTCCCAAACCATCAGAAGCTCCCTGAGCTAAAACAGGAGGAATATACATTGATAATAAAAATAAACCAAAAAAAACAAAAACAAAAAAAATAATAAAAAAACTCATAGATTTTTTTAATCTATTTTTATTATTATTTTTATCAAGAGATATTTTAAAAATTGACATATTTAAAAAATCAAAATTCAAAATTTCTAAACTTTTATCTTTTAAACTTCTTTCTGCCAAAAGAATCTACAAAATCATCTATTTTACCAATTTTTTTCAGATATTCTCTTTTTTCTCTTAATCCACTTCTTCTTCGAGCTGATTTTTTTAATTCTTCTCTACTTTGAGAAACTTCTAAATATCGAGTTTTTCTAACTTGAAGCACAAGTCCACTTTGTTGAACTTGTTTTGTAAATCGTCTAAGCAAACTTTCTGGAGATTCACCTTTTTTCTTTTTTACCTCTACTGCCATATAAATTAACACCTCCTTTAAATTAGGTTCTAGATTCTAAATTCTAGAAATTATTAAAAAATTAATTTGTAATTCCAAATTTACAATTATTTTGTTATTCTAACATTTCTTTTTTCTTTTTTTCTAATCTTTTTGTAATTTCAGGAATTATTTTTTGAATGTCTATCGCTTCCTGAATTCCACTTTCCATGTCTCGAATTAAAATCGTACCTTCTAAAACTTCTTTTTGTCCAAGAATTAAAGTAAATATTGCTTTATGTTTTTGAGCTAATTCTAATTGATCACTTAATCTATTTTTAGCTAAATTTTCAATAACTTTTATTTTACTTTTTCTAAAATTTTCAAAAAGTTTTAAAGCTTTTCTTTTTGCCGTTTCTCCTAATTGAGCAATAAAAACATCGCAATTATCCTCTTTTTTATCTATTAATTGACGAATTGAATTTTGCTCTTCTATTTTTAGAACTACTTTTTCTAATTCAATTCCGCAACCACAGGCTGAGGTTGTATTCCCTCCTAAAATTTCTACTAAATTATTATAACGACCGCCTTTACCTAATACCACTTTTTGATTATCTTCTTTATTTTCCTGATTTTGAATAAAAATTTCAAAAACAGTTCTTGTATAATAATCCAACTCTGGTATTAAATAAGGATTAAAAGAATAAGCAATATCTAATTCATCTAAATGTTCTAAAACTTTTGTAAAATGATTTTTACATCCCTCGCATAATCGATTAACCAATTGAGGCGCCTGATTTATTACTTTTTGACAATCTTCTTCTTTACAATCTAAAATTTTAAAAATATCTTTATCTCTATTTAATTTTAATTTACAATTAGAACAAAGTAATTTTTTCTTATTTTTAAAATAATTTAACAACTCTTTTTTATAATCCTGCCTATCTTCTAAACAACCAAAACTATTAATTTGAATATTGGTTTTTAAATTTAATTCTTGAAAAAATATCTGGGATAATAAAATAATTTGAGCATCAATAACAGAATCTTTTTCGCCTAAAATTTCAAAATTAAATGAATGCAATTCTCTTAATTTCCCTGATTGCGAACTTTCATCGCGAAATAAAGAACCAATCGTATAAAGTTTAATTGGTTGAGGCAAATCAAACATATTATGTTCAACATAAGCTCGAACTATTCCTGTCGTAAGTTCAGGACGTAAAATCATTTTTTCATCTTTCAAAGTAATCAAAGAAAATTTTTGTTTTTGAATAATATCGCTTGTTTTGCCTATTGATTTTTCAAAAAGAGATAATTCTTCTAAAACAGGAATGTCTATTCTTTTAAAATTAAATTCTTGAGCTATTTTCTGAGCTTTTTTTATCACATATTGCCAAATTAATTGTTTTTCTGGTAAAATATCTTTCATCCCTTCTAAAATATGAATTGGTTTTATTTTTTCTTTTTTAATAATTTTTTCTTCTATATTTCTTTTTGGTTTTCTAGGCATAGTAAAAAATTAAAAGTATAAAGTTAATCTAATCATTGTTTATTAGTATAATTCTAAAAATTTTAAAAGTCAAATAAAATATATCCTTTAATTTAAATTAACCACATTAATAAAATTCCTAAAAGAAATACAAAAAAATGAATTATATTTTTTTGTATTTCTTTCTCTGTTTTAATTTCAGGAATTAAATCTGAAGCAGCAATATAAATAAAACTACCAGCAGCAAAAGGCAAAAGAAAAGAGGTGATATTCCCAATCATTTCAAAAAGAAAATAACCAATTATACCACCGAGAATCACTGTTAAAGATATGCTAAAATTTAAAAGCAAGGCCTTGTTTTTTTTCATCCCACTATAAATTAAAATTCCAAAATTACCTATTCCTTGCGGTATTTCATGTAAAGCAATAGCCACTATAGCAATGATGCCTATTTTAAAACTTACCATAAAACTTCCAGCAATTATTAATCCATCAATAAAATTATGTATCCCATCACTAATTAAAATTAAAGAAGATAGATGTTTTTTGGCATGTTCGCCATGTTGTTTGGGCGATTTATGACAATGATGCCAATGAATAAATTTTTCTAAAATAAAAAAAATAACAAATCCTAAAAGAATGTATAAAAAAATATTGGTTTCATTACTAGATTTTTCTATTGCCTCTGGGATTAAATGTAAAAATGCGCCACCTAATAAAGTTCCGGCTGAAAAAGCAACCAAAATTAACAATATTTTATCCAAAAATTTTTCTTTTAAAAATAAAGCAAAAACAGAAATTAAAGAAATTAAAGCGATAAAAAAAGCGCTAATAATTATCCAAAATAAAATAGACATATTTAAAAATATAATATAAAATTTATAAAATTAAAACAATTTAAATATTATCTCGTTAAAAAACAATTGTCAAAATTTTTTTTATATGAAAAATAAAGAAATTCAAAACCAAGATTTTAGAACATGGGTTGAAATAAATCAACAGGCTTTAAAAAATAACTATAACACATTTAGACGTTTAATTAATTCTAAATGTCTTTTAATGGCCGTAGTTAAATCAAACGCCTATGGACATGATTTGATTGATTTTTCTCGTATGGTAGAAAATTTTGGTGTTGATTGGTTGGGTGTTGATTCAATTATTGAAGCTAAAACATTAAGAGAAGCTGGTCTTAAAAAACCAATTTTAGTTTTAGGTTATACCTTACAAAATAAAATAGACATGGCTATTAAAAATAATATTTCTTTAACCATTGCCGATTTTCAATCTCTTAAAAATTTAAAAAGCATTAATAAAAATGATAAAAAATTAAAAATTCATTTAAAAATTGATACTGGAATGCATCGTCAAGGATTTTTCGTTTCAGAAATTCCTGCAATAATAAAAATTTTAAAATCAAAAAATTTTACAATAACACTTGAGGGTATTTATACTCATTTTTCGTCAGCCAAAAATCCAGCATTCCCTTTTACTACATTATGTCAAATTAAGGAATTTAAAAAAACTATTAAACTTTTTGAATCAGCTGGTTTTAATACATTAATAAAACATGCGGCAGCAACATCCGGCACGATTCTTTTTCCTCAAAGCCATTTTGATATGGTTAGAATTGGAATTGGATTTTATGGACTTTGGCCTTCAAAAGAAACAAAAGAAGCATTTAAAAGAAAAAATAAACTTCAACCAGTGCTATCTTGGAAAACAATTATCAGCCAAATTAAAAAATTACCAAAAGGAAGCAGTGTTGGTTATGATTTAACAGAAACACTTCATCGTCCTTCAAAAATTGCAATTTTACCTATTGGCTATTGGCATGGATTTTCAAGATCTTTTTCAAGTATTGGAAAAGTATTAATTAATGGCAACGAAGCAAAAATAATTGGTCGAGTTTCAATGAATATGATTAGCATTGATGTTACAAATATTAAAAATGTAAAAATTGGAGACAAGGTAATTATTATTGGAAATAGCGGAAAATTAGAAATTTCGGCTGACGAAATGGCACATTTAAGTGACACCAGTAATTATGAAATTGTTACTCGCATTAATCCATTAATAAAAAGAATCATTGTTTAATTATTTATTTCTAAAAAATCTAGTAAAGACTTTTAAACTAAATTACAATTTATGCTTAAATCTTTATCAAAATTCAATACAAAAAATTTATTAAAAAAAATAAAAAATAAAAAAATAGCTTTTTTAGGTTTAGGTATAGAAAATTATGCCTTAATTAAATATATTTTAAATAAAAAAATTAATTGCGAGCTTACTATTTGTGATGCTAGAAGCGAAAAAGAATTAAATAAAAAATATAAGGAATTTAAAAAATTAAAATGGCAATTAAATAAAAACTATAATAAAAATTTGGAAAAATTTGATATTTTGTTTCGCTCTCCAGGTTGGCCAATTAACAAAGTCAAAAGTCAAAAGTCAAAAGTTAAAAGCCATTTATCTTCTCCAATGCAATTATTTTTTGAGATTTGTCCAACAAAAAATATTATTGGCATAACAGGAACTAAGGGTAAAGGCACAACTGCAAGTTTAATTTATAAAATATTAAAAACTGCTAATAAAAAAGTTTGGTTAGGAGGAAATATTGGCGTGGCGCCATTTGATTTTTTAAATAAAATAAAAAAAACTGATTGGGTTGTTTTAGAATTATCAAGTTTTCAGCTTGAAGATATGACTATTAGCCCTCATATTAGCGCAATAACAAATTTTTATCCAGAACATTTAGCTCCTGCTGATCCTAATAATCCAAATTTTCACAAAACATTAAAAGATTATTATAATGCAAAATTAAATATAATTAAATGGCAGAATGAGAAAAATTGGGCAATTATAAATTCAAAATTACAAACTACAAATTTTAAATTAAATACAAAAGCTAAAATTATTTATTTTAAAAAATCTGATCTTATTTCAAAATTAATTGGAGAACATAATAAAAAAAATATCGCGGTAGCTGTTGAAGTAGCAAAAATTATTAAAATAAAGCAAGAAATAATTGAAAAAGCTGTTGCTAATTTTAAAGGCTTACCACATAGGATAGAATTAATAAAAAATATAAAAAAAGTAAAATATTATGATGATAGTTTTGCTACCACTCCTGAAGCAACTATTATAGCTCTTAAATCTTTTAACCAACCAATAATTATTTTGCTTGGTGGTGCAGACAAAAAAGCTGATTTTAGTCAATTAGCTAAATATGTTCAAAAACAATGTAAATTTGTTGCTTTGTTAAATGGTGTTGCAACTAAACGAATTAAGCAAGAATTAATTAATGTTGGTTTTTCTAAAGAAAAAATTGAAACATTTTTAAATATTAATCAAGCAATTAAAAAAGTTTCAAAAATAGCTGTTTCAGGAGATATTGTTTTATTATCAACTGCTTGCGCTAGTTTTGGTATGTTTAGAAATTATAAAGAACGTGGAGATTTATTTAAACAAATTGTAAAAAAAATAAAATAAAATTTTTCCACTTATTAATTTTAAAATCTACTTTCAGGTAATTTTTATTTTGGATTTATTTTAATATTCTATTTCTGATATAATTTAATTATTCTTTATTTTAATTACTCTCGTATTTTCATTGATAAATTTAAAATTAATATTTATTGTTTTTTTAGGTAAAATTTTTTGAGCTCGTTTTGCCCATTCTATAACAATAATTCCATCTTTTTTTTCTAAAATTTCATTAAAACCCAAATCTAAAAGTTCTTTTCCGTTGTATATTCGATATAAATCAAAATGATATAATTTTTTTATTTTTCCCATGTGTTTAATAGGGTAAATTTTTAATAATGAAAAAGTTGGGCTAGTGATTATTTTTTTTATTCCTAATGCTTGGGCCAATCCTTGAGTAAAACAAGTTTTTCCGCTTCCTAAATTTCCCTCTAAAGTCAAAACATTCCCGGGCTTTAATTCTTTAATTAATTTCTTAGCTATTTTATGAGTTTCTAAAGAACTTTTAGAAATAATAATTTTCATATAATTTGTAGAAATTGTTTGGATTTCGTAAATCCAAACATTAATCATTCATGCCTCAATGCTTCAATTGGATTTAATCTAGCAACGCGACAAGCTGGATAAATTATTAACAGAATGAAAATGAGCAATAAATTTTTATTCATAATATAATATAACGTAGCGTTATTCAACAACTAACTATATTAAATTGACTATACTTCACTAATTACATCAAAACCTTTAAAACTGCCTGTTATTGCTAAACCAATTATTTTTTTAGCAATATTTTTTTTCTTAATCTGACAAGCTATTTCATTTAAAGTAGCTCCTGAGCCAACAGCATCGTCAATCAACAAAATATTATTATATTTTACATTTTCATCTATAATAAAAGTACTTTGAGCATTTTCAATTCTATCTTTAAGTTTATTTAAAGTTTTTTGAGGAATAATTATTGGTGTCTTTACTTTTATAATAGTAATAATCGGTAAAGAAAACCCAAGAAAATTTTTTAATTCTTTTATCAACTGAACCTCTCTTTTTACTGTTGGTGACACAAAACCAATTGCATTAATTTTAAATTTACTAATAATTTTTTTAACCAATGGTTTTATTTCCTCAGCTAATTCCTTAATTAATATTCTATTCTGACTCTGTTTTGCATACAAAAGCATTTGCCCCAACCTTGTTTTGCCAAATCTCTCAATACTATAAAAATCCAAATAATAAAGTTTATCAAGATTTATTCGCTCAAATGTATTTTTCATTTTTTGCAAACCACTAATTAATCCACTTTTTTTATAACAATTATATTTATCAAGAGTTTGAACATACTCTATAGCAGTTTTTTTAAAAGACAAATTCTGTTTAGCACACCAATATGTAAATCCTAAAATACCTTTTTTTATTTCGCCTGCTGGAGTAATTATAAAATAATTTTTTTCAATTACTTGTGCTATTTTTTTATCCAATTTTTCAATTTTAGAATATTCTATTGGCTGATTAATAATATAAAAAACTTTTGGCGCTAATCCAATTTTTTTTAATTGTCCACTATTTTGCAATTTTTTCAACTGCTTAAATATTGCTTGATAAGAAATATTTAAATAACTTACAAGCTCTTTAACTGTAGCCTGATCCTTTGCTCGAATAAATTCAATAATATTTTTAGATGTATCTGTCTTCATATAGTTTATAGTTTATAGTTTATAATCAACTATAGTAACAAATATAATAATTTATGTCAATTAAATTTTTTTATATTAAAAAACAAAGAAAAAAATTCTTTTTTATTTTTTTGGTTTATTAATTTTTTAATTTTTTTTATTCCCCTTTTTCTAATTTTTTATTTTTTGTTTTTATACAAGATGTGCAAATTTTGATTTTTTCTCCATCAATTTTTTTTGTTTGCAAATTTATATATTGACGTTTTTTAGTCGCAATATTTGAATGACTACGACTAACAGATTTAATTGAACTTCGTTTACAAACAGAGCATTTTCTAGACATAATAAAAAAGTTAAAAGTTAAAAATTAAAAGTTAAAAATTGTAATTCAAAGTTAAAAATTTAATTTTGAATTTTTAACTTTAAACTTTCTACTTTTTATCTTACCATATTTGCTATTTTTTTAAAAGTCATTTAAAATAAAAAATATGTTTTTTGAATATTTATCTACACAACCATTATTTGCAATTGTTACTCTTTTGGGAATTATTTATGCATTAACTGTTCATGAATTTTCTCACGCATTTACAACTACTTTATTGGGTGATGATACTGCTAAAAATTCAGGACGATTAACATTAAATCCATTGGCGCATCTTGATTTTATTGGATTCTTAATGTTATTATCTATTGGTTTTGGTTGGGGAAAACCCGTCCCTTATAATCCTAATAATTTAAAAAATCAAAAATGGGGACCAGCGATTGTTGCCTTTGCTGGCCCTTTGTCAAACATCATTAGTTTTTTTATTTTTATAGGAATTTTTAAATATTTAATTCCATTTTTAAAATTTACCCCTAGTGATTTATTAGTTTATTTTTTAAGTTATTTAATTATAATCAATATCATTTTAGCAATTTTTAATTTGATTCCAATTCCTCCATTGGATGGTTCTAAAATTTTATTTGCTGTTTTGCCAGATCAATTTGAAAATTTTAAAATTTCCTTAGAACAAAATGGGCCATATATTTTAATCGGTTTGCTTGTATTAGATAATTTATTTAATATTGGAATTTTCAGCAGTTTGTTTAATTGGGTTATTGGGTTGATTGGTTTGATTTAAAAATTTGCAAAAATAAAATATACATGCAATACGCGCTTAGCTCAGTTGGTAGATCCGCCAGCTGGCGGACTTTTAAGCTGATGCGCAGGTTCGAATCCTGCACGGCGCATTAAAAAATAAAATTTAT